>JBDTDX010000290.1:0-6079 GCA_039922815.1 Granulicella sp. | reverse complement strand
AGTTCGTGGCTCCAACGGATCTTGCCGGTCTGGTAATCAATCGCCTCCAACACGCCCTTGCTCCACAGCCCATAGTCGGCACCGGCCCAGCCATAGGTTCCATCGGCCGGCTTGTTGAAGTAGAGGCTATAGGCAGGCGCTGCGCTCACCAGGAGAAGTCCCGTCTTCGGATCGAAGCTCGGGGAGCGATAGTTGGTCAGCCCTCCCTCATCGGGAGCTACAAGTCGTCCATCGGGTGCAGGCTCTTTCTCCGGGTTCGGAATCGGCTGACCTTTCTTATCCAGCCCGGTCGCCCAGTTTACCGGCCCAAACGGAACCGACAGCAGATTCTCTCCCGTGATTCGATCCAGCACGAAAAAGTATCCGTTGCGCGAAGCCTGCATCACCATCTTCCGCTGCTTGCCCTTGAACGGACCATCCACCAGCACCGGAATCTCCACCGCATCCCAGTCGTGCGTATCATGCGGCGTAGTCTGGAACGACCACACCAGCTTCCCCGTATCTGGATTCAACGCCACAATGCTGCAGGTATAGTGGTTGTCCCCAGGCCGCGCGTCTCCAGCCAGTACCGGCGTCGGATTTCCCGTCCCCCAATAAAGCAGGTTCGCCACAGGGTCATACGTTCCCGGAATCCATGTCGTCCCACCCGTTCCCGGACGTCCTCCCGTTACCGGCGCATTCGCATCCCACTTCCACTGCAACTTACCCGTCTCCACATCAAACGCCTGCAGGAACATCGGAATATTATCGAGGTCGCCGCCAACGCCCACAATCACATGGTTCCCCACAATCAGAGGAGCCATCGTCGTCCAGTAGCCTTTCGACGAATCAGCCACCGCGATATCCCAGCGCACCGAGCCGTCTTTCGCATTCAGGCTCACCATGTGCGAATCCGGACCCATAAAGTAGATCCAGTTCTTGAAGATCGCCACGCCACGCTGTCCAATGTGGTCGCCCTTGTTCGGCGGATAGCGATAGTGCCAGATCTGATGTCCCGATCGCGCGTCGACCGCCCAAAGATTGTCCGGCACCGTGAAGTACAGCACCCCGTCCACCAGGATCGGCGTCGCTTTGATCGCCGCGCCCTGATCGGTCTGGAATGCCCACGCCATGGTGAGATTGTTCACGTTCTGCGGCGTGATCTGCGTCAAGCTGCTATGCCGCCGTCCCGTGTAATCGCCATGATAGCCCGGCCAACTGTCCGCCGGCGGATGGAGCAGCATCTTCGCATCCACATTTTGAGCCGCTGCGGGCAAACCAGCAGCAACCATCAACAGGATCACGGCGAAACAGGCGAAAAGACTTTTTTTGATCGGTATCATGGGGAACACAGCTCCGTAAATCATCCGGAAATATCGCGCATCGGATGGAGAAAGTATTGCATACGCGCCACAGCACCGGCGACAAACGGATTCGCTCGATCCTTAGTCGAGATCGAACTCACGCAGTGGCTTGCCCGTATCCGGAGTTTCTTTGGCCTTCTTCACCGCTTCCGCAAACTTCTTCGCCAGCACGTCGTCATTATTCCTCTGCGCGTCCACCGACTGCCGAAACAGGCTGTCTCGCCGCGAGTCCGACTCCCGTAACGCCTTCGCCGCCTCGCCAAAGTCCTCGAACATCTTCTTTCGCGGAGCCGGCGTATGCGCGATGACCGCCCGCGTCACCGGATCGACCTTGATCATGGCCCCGCAGTCGGGACAGCTTACTTCAAAGACCTCGTCACTCATTCCCATCGCACACGCTCCCAGCCCATTCTAAAACGTCCCTGATGCAAAGCACGTACCGCTCCACAGACCCCAGGTTCATCCCAAAGCGATGTGGTCGTGAACATAAGCGTTATCGAATTTCCCCTTCGGATCGAACTCCTGTGCCAGCGCACGGAAGTCCTTGATCTTTGGATAGAGTGGAGCGATCTGGCTGGTGTTCATGCGGTAGACCTTGGCCCAGTGAGGCCGTGCACCAAAGGGCGCAAGCTTCGCCTCGATCTCCGGAAGCAGGCCCATCACCGCATCCGATTCCAGCTTCCACGTGAAGTGGATCGCAAGCGAAGGGCGGCGATAAGCCATGCTCATCCACAGATCATCAGCCGCAATCGCGCGGAGCTCCGTGATGTAGAGATGCGGCGTGATCTTGTCGCGCAGCGTCTCCACAGCGCGAATGGCTTCGTACCCACGCTCGAAAGGAACGAAAAATTCCGTCTGCAGCTCCTGCCCGCTCGATGGCGTGAAGTTCAATTTGAAATGCGGAAGCCGCTCATACCAGGGACCAACCGTATTCAACTGGTCCGTGCAAGCCTCGGCAGGATGGCCGAGGATAGGGTGCAGCTTCTTCGTCGCCAGGGTCGCGTTATAGAAGAGTGGCGGCGGAGCAGCGGCACCTCCCTGGTCCACACGGCGCTTGATCCACAGTTCACCCGCACGGCCATTCTGCCAGTCCGTGAACAGAGAGACGCTGTAGCCAGCTCCCATAATGTCCGCGAAGTGATGCTCCAACTCGCTGAAGGGCAGGTCCTGATACACCACCTGCGTCATGTCGTAGCGCGGCTGAACAGCAAGCGTAAGATGCGTGGCGATCCCAAGTGCTCCCAGAGAAACGACAGCCCCGGCGAAACGATCCCCATCCTTCTCACGAGAGAGCGTGTGAACGGTCCCGTCCGCAGCGACAAACTCAACCGCCCTGACAGCGGTCGCAAGGTTGCCATTACCCATTCCGGAGCCGTGAGTCGCTGTAGCGCATGCCCCACCAACCGAGATGTGCGGTAGCGACGCCAGGTTATGGAGCGCGAAACCCTTTGCATCGATAATGGTCGCCAAATCCCCATAGCGGATTCCGGCACCCACCGTGACCGTGCGAGCCTTCGCATCAAGCACCACATCTCTCATTTTGAGGGTAGAGATTTGCGCAACGGTGGAATCCGCAATTCCATTGAAAGAGTGCCGTGTGCCGAGTGCGCGAACTCCGGCAACACTGCGAACAGCATCCTGGGTTTCGGCGACAGACGCAGGCTGGAAAACCTTATGCGTCGAGTAATGATAGTTGCCGGACCAGTTGGTTCTGGGAACGGCGTCCTCGGCAAATGCGTTGCTTTCCGTAAAATTAGCCATCATCATAGCCGCCGCTGTAGCCGCGGAACCCTTCAAAAATTCGCGCTTATCCATCATTAATCCTCAACCGCTTTCAGGGAGAATTGTAAGCTGTCCTCGCAAGTGGACGAGCCACGGCTTTGTAACGCCGCGGAGTCGAGCGGAATGTAGAGGATTTGGGAAGTACATCGAGCAAATCCCTGTCAAGCCAATCCCCGTATAACCCCTATAGAATCAGCAGTATAGATAGTGTCAAACAGCACCCACGTTCTGCTATAATAGAAAGAGCGAAGAAGAAAATAGTAAGAGTGAAGAAGCAAGCCCCGGGGAAATGTCCCGGGGCTTGCTTCTTTAGAGCAGTTTCCGCGAAGGTATAGAGTCGAACCGCCAAGGGCCAACGGCCCGTTGCCAAACCAGCATGGGGCGAGCCCAATGTTGCTTGCCAGGAAGGGAGCAAGGGCTGAAAGCCCGTCCTATACACCCTCGAGGAAACCGCTTTACAATCTTATACTTAGGATCTAACTCCAATAGAATGAAATATTTAGCCGCCTACAAATCAGCTAAATAACTGATTCCAGGCAGATTAGGACAGTTTTCGGGGGTGGGGGGGTACCCCTCAAAGCCGCACCACGATATGTCCAGGACACAAATTTTCTGCCTCATGAACCAGGCGCGCAATGAGTCCTTCGCCAAACTGTGACAGAAACCACACCCCGCCCAGCAAGCGCTCCTGCGGGTGAGCGTTGGGAAAGAGATTCAAGGTCAGCGCGTCGGCATGTTTGCGCAAACTTGCTTCCTTCTGCACCTCGAACGAAGCAGACATCCGCCGCAGCCGGTTCATCTGGTAACGCATCTTGTTGCCCGAGATCTCTGCCGATTTTCCCAGGCTCGCATCCATCTCGCCCAGATATTCGGTGAGCGCTGTAAGCTCCGCATCCATCGCATTGCCGACAGCAGCCAGCTTCCGCTTCCCGGCAATCGGCATCGCCCGCGCGCCCAGTCGCTGCGCCAACTCCTCTGCGGTGGTCATCACATCCGGCAACTGCACCTCGTGCCGATCCATCACCACACCAATGGCCGGCTCGATCAGCGTCGCGCTGAATCGCGGCAGCACCGGCGTAATGTGTCCCAGAATCGCCTCATACAACACAGCGCTCTGAGCAAAATAAGCAATCTCGGACGGCCCGCCGATATACGCTGCCGTCGGCAGAATCGTATCCTGAAATACCGGTCGCAGCAGCGCATTCGGACTGATCCGCTCCGGCGCAGCTTCGAGAATCGCCAGCAACTCCGCCGTCGTATACATCTGCCGTCCGGCCTTCCAGCCATCGTTCGGAAGCCGTTTCAGCGCCAGCCGTGCGCCTGACTCATCGACAAGGAAGAGCAGCGAAGAGCCATTCGCCACCATCACTTGTGCATGAAAACCGCCGCCTTCAAGCTCCGCGGTTCGTGCCACCAAAGCCTCGTGGAGTTCATCCGCATGTTCGATTGCGTAGCGCAGCGTCCGCTCACCCAGAGCGTGAAACTCTCGCCCGGCGGCATCGATCACAATCAATCCTTCGTCGGCGAAGACCCTCGCCATCAACCGGGCAAAGGCTCCGCCAAGAGTCGGCGCATAACCCTCCCGCGGCACATAACACTCTCGCAAGAGGTCGCAGATCGGCGCATAGCCAAGAAGTTCGCTGGCCTGTTCCAACACCGCTTCAATCTCATTACCCAGCGCAACACCGCCAACCGGAGCTACCACCGGCGGCTTCAACTTGGCCCGCAGTGTCTCGACCCCGAACTTGCCCGGCAGAGAAACATGATCGACCTCCGCCAGGTCATGATCCTCAGTCGCCAGCCAGAAGATTGGCACATGATCCACGCCGGTCGCCTTCTGCGCCTGCTTCGCCCTGGCAACTGCCGTCGAGGCCTTCAGCAACGTCAGCAGCGGACCGCCAAACAATCCGACTTGCTGTCCCGTTACCACGGCTCGCGCTCCTGCACGCAGCCTGGCAATATTGGCCATCGCTGCTGCACCTGCGCCGAACTCAATATTCTGCGACTCCAGCGCATCCGCCAACCGCTCCGCATTGGGAACCGTTACGGCCTTGCCTGCCCAGCGGCCACCGATCGGTTCAGCACCATACCATCGCCGCACCGGCGCATCCTTCGCGCCATCGGACATAGCCAGATACTCTCCATAAAGTCGGGAGATATGCGGCAACACCGTGATGGGATAACACTCAGTGCTCATTGCATCCACTCATTATCTCTACTGTATCTAGAGCCTACGCAACCAAAGCCCTGTCTGCAAACGAGTCTTATATTTGAACTTTCTAAAGGGTGCAATCTGTTGGATGCCGGTCATCGCCGTCCCGATGCAGATGATACCGTAGCTTTATGGTCGCCAAACCTCGCAAGTCTCTTTCCACCAGCAAAGTCCCAACTTCTGCCCTGATCGCCCCGGCATATTTCGGCAAGCCTAAGCCATCGCTCAAAGAGAAACTCATTTCCTCAAAGCTCGCGTATGAGGGCAAGGCCTTCACCGTTCACACCGACACGGTTCTCGAGCCGGGCGGACATCGCAATATTCGGGACGTCATTCATCACAACGGGTCCGTAGTCATCCTCGCTATTGACGACTCAAAGAATCCAAAAGACCCCGACGTTATTTTGGAGCGTCAATACCGACACGCCGCAGGTCGCTTTCTAATCGAACTTCCCGCAGGACGTATTGAGCCGGGTGAAGCGCCATTGGCCGCTGCCAAGCGCGAGATGATCGAAGAGACTGGCTTCCGCGCCAAGCGCTGGACGATACTTACCAAGTATTTTGCAAGCCCAGGTTTTCTTGGGGAATGGATGCAAATTTACCTTGCCCGCGACATCCGCGAAGGCATCGCAACGCCCGAAGCCGACGAGCACATTGAGATCCATTGCGTTCCGCTCTCCGAAGCTATGAAGCTCATCGCCGATAACCAGATTCACGACGGCAAGACAATTATTGGGCTTTC
>JBDTDX010000289.1:0-8878 GCA_039922815.1 Granulicella sp. | reverse complement strand
ACGGCATAGCCGATCGACCAGACACACATGTCTACATCGCCGCGCAGGCCGACAGTCGAATAGGTGAGTGAGAGAAACTCGCCCAGCTTATTCCACTTGGCAAGCACATCGGCAAAGGCCTGCTTGTGCGCGGCCTTCTCTTCGGCGGGCAGGCGACGCCACTCGGGCATGACCTTATAGAAGGTGAAGGCAACGATCTGCCGTTTGACTGGCGGCTTGGAAGGATCGTGCGGGGTGGTGCCGTAGCTGCTGGCGGGACGGCCGGGTGCGGTGGGTGCGACGACTATAGTTGCTGGAGCCGGGCTGACGGGCTCGGTAGTGATGATATCTGCCATGAAAACTCTCCTGATCAGTTCAATGCTAGCGCATTCAAGGGAATCGCCGATATTCGGCCTGCCCCCCGTATACTGCAAAGGCATGTCCGAAAAAATTATCGCAATTCTGGTGGGCTTTATCATCAGCGGTGGCTATGCCAGCGTTGCCGTTCTCATGGCAATTCAATCGGCCTGCATTCCGATTCCGTCTGAGGTCATTATGCCGCTCGCGGGCTATGCGCTGGCCTCCACGCAATGGAAGCTTGTGATCCTGGCGACGGTGGCTTCGCTGGCCTCGAATGTGGGTTCCATTCCGGCTTACTGGATCGGTGCTCGCGGGGGACGGCCCATGGTCGAGCGTTTCGGCAGCTACGTTCTTCTCAGTCGGCGCGATCTCGATCTGTGTGAGCATTTCTTTGCGAAGTACGGTTCGATCACGGTGCTTATCGGACGCATGCTGCCGATCGTTCGGACCTTCATCGCGCTTCCCGCTGGTATTGCGAAGATGAATCAGCTTCGCTTTCATATCTACACCTTCCTTGGCTCCTGGCCTTGGTGCTACGCGCTCGCTTATGTCGGCATGAAGCTCGGCGCGGAGTGGGACACAAACCCGCGCTTCAAAGCTATCTTCCATCGCTTTCATATTGGGGTAGAGGTGATTCTTCTGGCAGGTGTGGTCTGGTTCGTCATATCGCACTGGAAGAACCGCATTAAGCCGGAGGATGCGGCGGCCTGACTGCGGCGCGTTCTGTAATCGGACAGGTTATCGGTTACTGCATCGCTCCCTTTGCGGCACGACTTTACCTTGGGACATACTGACCTCTCCGATACACGGAAAACGCTGTAAGAGAGAGGTCCTCCGCATGTCTACTCAAGAAGCCGTTGTCCCTGACGCGGCCAGCATTAAGCCTGCCACCGGAAAACTTGGTGTCATGATGCCCGGCATGGGGGCCGTTGCCACCACGCTGATCGCTGGCGTCGAAGCCATCCGGCGGGGCTTCGCCAAGCCCATCGGTTCCGTCACGCAGATGGGGACGATCCGTCTCGGCAAGCGCTCCGAAGAAAACAGCCCATTGATTCGGGATTTTGTGCCGCTCGCCCAGCTTGACGACCTGGTCTTTACCGGCTGGGATATCTTCGGTGGCAACCTCTACGACGCGGCGAAGACCGCCCAGGTTCTCGACCGCGACCAACTCGAGTCGATCAAGCCCTATCTCGAATCGATCGAGCCGATGCCTGCCGCCTTCAATCAGCACTACGTCAAACGCCTGACCGGCCAGAAGATCAAGACGGGCAAGAATAAGTGCGATCTTGCCAACCAGATCCGCAATGACATTGCGGAGTTCAAGACCAAGACCGATCGCCAGGTGATGATCTGGACTGGTTCGACCGAGATCTACATCGAGCAGAGTGCTGTTCACCAGACGCTAGCCGCCTTTGAGAAGGGGCTCGTCGATGACGATCCGAACATCTCGCCCTCGATGTTGTATGCCTGGGCTGCGCTGAAGGAGGGGATTCCGTTCGCCAACGGAGCGCCCAATCTCACGGTCGATGTTCCGGCGCTGCGAGAACTCTCAAAGAAGATGAATGCGCCCATCTGCGGCAAGGACTTCAAAACAGGGCAGACGTTTCTCAAGACGGTGCTTGCGCCCGCATTCAAGACGCGGATGCTCGGCGTCAGCGGGTGGTACTCGACCAATATTCTGGGTAACCGCGATGGCGAGGTTTTGGACGATCCTGAGTCTTTCAAGACTAAGGAGGTCTCGAAGCTTGGGGTGCTTGATTACATCTTTCAGCCGGAGCTGCATCCCGACCTCTACAAGGATCTTTATCACAAGGTGCGCATCAACTATTACCCGCCGCGCGGTGATAATAAAGAGGGTTGGGACAACATTGATATCTTTGGGTGGCTGGGCTATCCGATGCAGATCAAGGTCGATTTTCTCTGCCGCGACTCCATCCTTGCGGCGCCACTTGCGCTCGATCTTATCCTCTTCATGGATCTTGCGGCCCGTACGCCCAGCCTAAGCGGTCTGGGAATTCAGGAGTGGCTGAGTTTCTACTTCAAAGACCCGGATCATGCGCCCGGCATCTACCCGGAGCATGATCTGTTCATTCAGTCGATGAAGCTGAAAAATACTCTTCGCCACATTATGGGACAGGATTTGATCACTCATCTCGGCTTGGACTATTACAACGAGTAATTGCTAAAACTCATTGATGGGTAGTCACTTATAGCTGCCCATCCATGAAGAAATCGAGTGTTATCCCGCGACAGCTAACAGGCAAGCCCACAATGCTTTGGTGCCTGCGTCGGTCTTCGCTGAGATGGGAAGAATCTCTTCGATTTCGTGGGCGCGTTTCAAGGCCGCGAGTGATTTCGCCAGTACGTTATTGGAAAGCCGATCTGATTTAGTGCCCACTACAAGATAGGGTCGCTGGGTCTTCTGAAAGTAATGGATTAACTGTGTATCGCTCGGCTGGGGAGGAATGTTTGTGTCCACGAGGCAGATGCCAAGGGCCAGCGTGTCTCTTTCAGCGAGATAGGGTTCGATGAACTTCGGCCACTCGGAGGAGATGGATTTCGAGATCTTTGCGTAGCCATAACCGGGCAGGTCAGCGAAGATGAGCGTAGGCTTCTGCTTCATCTTTTCCCCGGCACCTTCGTGGAGGGCAAAGAAGTTGATGGCTCGGGTGCGGCCAGGAGTCGAGGAGACGTGTGCTTCTTTCGACCCAAGTAAAGCATTGATGAGAGAAGACTTGCCTACATTGGAGCGTCCCAGGAAAGCGATCTCCGGCGCACCATGCGTCTTTGCCTCAGTCGGGAAATGGGCTACGTCGGTCGCGGAGAGAAGGAAGACGGGAGTCAGGCGCATAGGTCTATCTTAGTCTTCGACTGGCTGGTTAAATGGAATGGCGGCCGCATGTTTCCATGGGCCGCCACTTGTGTTTGGGGGTTAGCGAACTGTAGCGGAATCAGTGAGTCGGAAGGTGATGTTCGATTCCGAGGGGATGACGACGTCACGACCTCCGGTGTAGGCTGCGCCAGCGGTTCCGGCACCGGCACCAGCTAGACCGCCGATGAGAGCACCTTTGCCGCCACCTGCAAGACCGCCGATGAGCGCTCCAAGGCCTGTGCCTCCACCGATGATCCCGGCGGTGCGCTTGCCTCGTCCTTTGCTGACTGCCTCGTAGTCGGTGGTGCTGACGCGCGTTCTTCCAATGGAGGTGAGTTCGATGGCGAGGTCGCCTGCACCCTTAAAGCGTCCCTTGCCTTTTGAAGCACTAACTACACCAGACACCGAGGTTCCGCGGTCGAAGATCCGTGCTCCTGCGGCAGTTGTGATGGGCTGCGAGAGCACTCCGCTGAACCGATCGCCGACCTCGTTTTTGCTGGCACTGAGGGATTCGGTGAGCGAAACGTGAACAGGGGTGCCGCTGGGAATGACTATGGCGATTGGTTCTGGGGGTGGTGGGGGCGCCTTAGGTGCGGGTGCGGGTGCGGTTACTACTTTAGCGGGTGCAGGGGCGGCCTTTTCGGCCTTGGCGCGGGTGGAATTTGGGGGATAGGTGACGGAACCATCCGGGTTGGTGGTGGAGCCATCAGGGTTCAGCCTGGCGACTGGTGCAGGCGTTGCCTGGGGAACTGTCCCAGCCGGGTAAGTTACTGATCCATCAGCATTTGTGATGGAGCCGTCGGAGTTGCGGACGCCTGGTGCGGACGACGATTTGCAGCCACTCAGGACCAGTGCGACTCCCAGAAAAAGTGTTGCCGTGAGGTGAATATGGCGAAGGTTCTTGCTCATGAATTGGTCTCCCTATCTTTCGATGCCACGGTACTCTATGGCGTTACCTTGAGGCAAACAAGCGGCCCAACCCGTCGAAACGGGTCGGGCAGGTTGTTAGAGTCCACCTCTAAGTAGCAGGATAATCAATACGATAACAAGGATGAGGCTGAGACCGCCTCCGCCGTAGTAGCCCAGCCCTGGGCCCATGCGATAACCGCCAAATCCGAACAGCAGAATCAAAACAATCAGAAGAATGAGCATCTTTTGGTCTCCGTGCGTTGAACTTTCATCGCATGAAGTGTGATGCAAATTTTTGAGAGTGCAGCGCAGGCGAGTTCATTTTGGGCAAAAAATGCCAAAAGTGTAGTGACAAATTTGTAGTGCTGTAGCTACAAAAATGTAGTGCTGTAGTGACAAATTTGTAGTTACAGTAGCTACATTTCTGGCACTACAAAGCCATCGCCATTCTGGACTTCTGATAGGCAATGCCGGCCTTGAAGTTGTGAGCGATGCGGTGCGATTTTTCGATGATGAGGGCGGCGTGCTCGGGGGACATGACCTCGGGAGCAGTTTCCTCGAAGAGGGCGAGCCAGCGATCGAAGTGTTCGGGGTCGAGGGGAAGCTGGATGTGGCGCATCATGGGGTCGCCTTTGTAGCGGCCGGTGGTGAGCATGATGGTGGACCAGAAATCCTTGAGGAGGGCGAGGTGGTGGGGCCAGTCGGAGACGATGGCGTTGAAGATGGGGCCGATGGTGTCGTCGAGACGGACCTTGGCGTAGAAACGGTCTACCAGTTCGCTGATCTCCTGCTCGGTGACTTTCGATTCGTCTTGCATGAGGTACCCCCACGCTGAGTCTAGTGGAGGGTGGGTGGTGGGGCTATGACTGGAGTCGGTTGGGTGTTCGGGATCCCACCCTTCGCAGAAGCGCGAAGGATGGGGCACCCGGCAGACCCCTTCGCTTCGCTGCGGGAGGACAAACCTGTGGAGGGATTCTACGATCCCACCCTTCGCAAAGGGGCGAAGGATGGGGCACCCGGCAAGAGCTGAGAAGGTTGCGCTAGGTGGTTCTTAGTTTGAGGGTGATGCCAATGTTGGAGGTGGGGGTGGGGGTTGGGGGGAGGGTGACGTGGAGGCCGGTGGCGTCCTGGGTGAACTTGAGGTTGTCGGAGTGGCCTAGGAGGGAGGCACCGGTGATCTTGGGCGGATTTTGCGGGCTGCTGGTGCCGAGTGCGGTGATGGTGGCGGGGCCTTCGGGCCAGCCTTGCACGAAGGCGTAGACGATGTCGCCCTTGGTGGTGAAGCGGATGTCCTGGGCGGTGAGGTCGGGTTTTTTACCTTCGTTGGGGTCGAACTCCTTGCCGTTGGAGGCGACGACGGCCTTGGTGGAGGGGCCTTCGCCGTAGATCTTCCAAGGGCGCGTGGCGTAGATGGCTTCGCTGTTGACGGCCATCCATTGGGTGATGCCTTCGAGGATTTCGCGCTCGGCGAAGTCGAGTTCGCCGGAGTTGGGGAGAGGGAAGTTGAGGAGCAGGTTGCCGTTCTTGCTGACGATATCGACGAGGAGGTCGATGACCTTCTTGGGGGTCTTATATTTCACGCCACGCTTGTAGTGCCAGTCGCCGATGCAGGTGTCGGTCTGCCAGGGAGTGGGTGAGATGCCGTCGAGGACGCCGCGCTCACGGTCGAGGGCGCAGGTGCCGACCTTGCACTGGTCGCCCTGCTTGCTGAAGTAGACGGCTTCGACCTTGCCGTTGTGTTTGGCGGCGGAGACGTTGTAGACCTCGGCGACGGTGGAGTAGCCGTACTCGTCGAAAGGGATGCCGCCGTCGGTGTAGAGGAGGTCGGGCTGGTAGCTGTCGACGAGGTCCTTGATGCGGCGGAAGTACTGGAGCTTCCAGCGCGTGGGGGCGTCGCGGCCCATGGCTTTGGCGGAGGCGGCGAAGTCGGCGGGCTGGCCGTTGAAGTCGTGGTAGAGGTCGGCGAAGGCGGGATCGGTACCGTCGTAGGGGACTCCGGCCATGGGGCCGGTCTTGTCGGAGAGGTGCGAGACGGCGAGCCAGTCGTAGGAGTTGGAGAGGTGCTCGCTGACGCCGAAGCGGAGGCCTCGCTTGCGGGCGGCTGCGGCCCAGAGGCCGACGATATCGCGATTGGGGCCGGTGGCTACGGCGTTCCAGCGGGGTTGGTATTTGGAGTTCCACATGTCGTAGTTATCGTGGTGGACGCCCATGGAGAAGAAGTACTTGGCGCCGGCTTTGACGTAGAGGTCCATGAGATGTTCGGGATCCCAGGCGGCGGCTTTGAAGGTGGGGACGAGGTTTTTGTAGCCGACCCTCGAGGGGTGACCGTAGGTTTCGACGTGGTAGTTATATTGCGGCGAGCCCTGGATGTACATGTTGCGGGCGTACCAATCGCCGTACTCGATGCCGGACTGCGGACCCCAGTGGGCCCAGATGCCGAACTTGGCTTCGGTGAACCAGGCAGGGAAGCGGTAGGCCTGGAGGGAAGCCGGGGTTCCCTTGAAGGGACCGGGGGTGACTTCGATGCCGTTCTGCTGGGCGTATGCGGAGCGGAGGGCGGGGGCGGCGGTGGCGAGGAGGGCGAGTGCCTGGCGGCGGGATATGCGCATATTTTTGGAGCCTCTGCGAGACGCTGAATTGCTTGCCAGTAGACGATATCTTAGTGAGGGCGAGTACGGGTAGGCTTCTTCGAAATTCTGCTTCCGGGGGATACGCTGGTTGGGTCGCTAACCGCTTCAACGCGACTCAGCGAATGAGTGCTGATTGACTTAGTTTCCGGAAGAAAGCAGGGTATCTGTATGGCGTTCTATCGTTCCGATCTGCCGATTGCTGAAGATGTGGTGGATGCAAATCAGGGCAGATCGCACGGTGTTCGCGAACGGCTGGCAGAGTGCTCGATCATCGCTGCGGTCAATAAGACGGAGCGGTTTGAAGAGGCGCTGCACTCTCCTTCAGGGGCGATCTATTTACTGTCGGGCAATCCGATGAATATTCCGGGGATGCTGGCCCGCGCGCGCGAGCTGGGTAAGATCTGCCTGATCAACATTGATTTTCTGGATGGGCTGGCGCGGGATCGCTATGCGGTGGAATTTCTCGCTTCGCACCACGTCGATGGCATCGTCTCGACGCGCATGGACGTGCTGAAGGCAGCGCAGGGACTTGGCCTGATTACCGTGCAGCGAACGTTCGCGATTGACTCGGCTGCGATTACGACGACGTTGAAATCTTTGAGCCAGTTTGTGCCCGACATCATGGAGGTGCTGCCGGCGATGGCTGCGCCGAAGGTGGCTCGGCGGCTGCATCGGGAGTATCCGAATCTTGCAATCATCGGCGGGGGGTTGATTGAGACGGTGCGCGAGATTGAAGAATTGTTGAAGGCCGGGGTGCGTTCTGTTTCGGTGAGCGATCCGCGTTTGTGGTTGATCTAACTGCTTTTCTGCAATTCGGGGTTCGCGCAGAAGCGTAGGGGCTGTTTCGTTAGAAAGCTGTGTACTTCCTGCGCGGCGATGGTTGCGGCCTTCTCTGCTGCCTGCCGCGTGCCGCCGGCGATGTGGGGTGTCATGACGAAGTTTGTCAGCTTGAGCAGCGGCGAATTTGCGGGTAGAGGTTCTGTGGGGAAGACGTCCGCTGCGGCAGCGAAGAGATGTCCGCTGCGGAGTGCGTTCGCGACTGCTTCGTAATCCATGAGGGCCCCGCGAGCGCAGTTGATGACGACGGACCCTTTGGGCATTTGAGCGATCTCGGCTGCGCCGAGGATGCCGCGGGATTGCGGGGTTTCGCGAGCGTGAAGAGAGACGACGGCCGATCGGCGGAGTAGTTCGTCGAGAGGGACGAGATGCACGTCGTCGTGTGGGCCTAATTTTGTGAAGGGGTCGTAGACCAATACGGTCGCGCCAAATGCGCGAAGGGTGCGGCCTACCCTACGGCCGATGGCGCCGTAGCCGATGAGGCCGACCGTTGCTGTTTCTAGCTCGAAGCCGGCGGTGGCCCAGGTGTAGGCTCCCTTCCATTCTCCGTGCCGCATGGCGGCGTCGGCCTGGGGGATGCCGCGCAGCGCGCTGAGCATGAGCGCGATGGTGTGCTCCGCGGTGGCGGCGGCGTTGCGAGCGGGGGTGTAGCCGATGAGCACGCCGTGCTCTGTGGCTGCGGGGACGTTGACGTTGACGGGGCCGCCTCGGCAGACGACAAACAGGCGGAGGTCGGGTGTGTGTTCGAGCACACCCTTCGTCAAGGGTGCGTGATGTGCGACGCAGATTTCGACACCCTGGAGGGATTCGATCATTTGCTCTTCGGAGCCGGATGCTTCGAAGACCTCGGCGATATTACGATATGGCTCGATGGGGAACGCGGTGGTGGCTTCGACGATTTCGTAGTCTGCGGTGAGGCCGCTGAGTTTTTCACGCATCAGTTGCGGGGGAATGAAGTGATCTCCGATGACGAGCAGCTTGGGCATGTTCAGACTCTTTTCTGAAGGGGATAAAGCGGGGCGTTGAAGGAGAGCAACGAGACGTGACTGGGCGAAAAGCCAAGCTCGGTTCCGGTGACGTTGTCCAACTCGGGGAAGGTCGCGCGATAACGGGACAACGGCAGACCGAGGGTGCGGCAGAGCAGTAATCGTAGGAGCGTGTTGTGAGCCACTACGAGGGCGCGCCCGTTTTCTGGAAGGCCGTCGGCGATGGAGGCCAGGGCAGACATGCCGCGGTCGGTGGCGAGCTTTGGGTCTTCGCCGCCGGGAAGGAAATTGGTTGCGGGGTCCTG
>JBDTDX010000288.1:0-6836 GCA_039922815.1 Granulicella sp. | reverse complement strand
TGACGGTCGTGGCGGAGATTGCGCGGGCGTGGAAAGGTCGCGTCCCCATGGCGGTGGGCTCGAATGGCCGCCGGGCCGTTGTCGAAGCGACCCTGATGGTGACCCATCTGCTGCCGCTCTTCGACTTCGTCGTCGTTGCTTCCGATGTGCCGGAGGGCAAGCCGGCACCAGATATCTTTCTCGAAGCGGCTCGGCTCATGAAGGTGGCCCCAGGCCGCTGCGTGGTCTTCGAGGATACCGATGAGGGGCTCGAAGCGGCACAGCGTGCCGGGATGGAAGGCCGCGATGTCCGTAAGCTATTTCGCCCTAAGTGGAAGAAAGACTAGCGACGCAGTCCCTTATCAAGCACATCCTAATAGACTTACAGCTTCAAGAGGTAGGTCATGATCTGCGGGCTGGTCCAGTCCTGCGCAGAGATGAATTTGCGGCGCAGGATGCCCTGACGGTCGATGATGTAAGTTTCGGGGATTTTGACCGTGCCATAAAGTGTGTTGATGCGGCCATTGGGATCGCGGACGGTAGGGAAGTCTACGTTGTGTTCGATGAGGAATTTGCGGTAGACGTCGTCGTCCTGATCGGTACTGATGGCAATGACTTTGATGCCGGGCATCATCTTCTGCATCGCTTCGAGGCTGGGCAGCTCCTCGACGCAGGGGACGCACCAGGAGGCCCAGAGGTTGAGAACAACGGGGTGGCCGCGATATTGGCTAAGGTCGATACTCTCCCTGCCGTCAGAGATGTTGAACAGCGGAGCGGGCTTGTTCAGGCGGTCAGGATGGGTATCGCGCTCACAACCGGTAGCGGCAAAAAAACTCAACAGGATGAGGACGACATAAGACGAGATTCGGCGCACGGCACGCTCCTGCTTTCTATAATACGAAGCTGTGAGCACAGGACCGGAAGATTTCGTAACGAATGAGGAAGAAGAGCTGCCAGCGCTCGAGTTGAGCGTGATAGTGCCGTCACGGAATGAGGAGCGTTCCCTGGGAGATTGCCTGGCGTCGCTGGTGCGGCAATCCGAGCCTGGGTTCGCGCTGGGGGTGGATTGGGAGCTGATCGTTGTCGACGACGCCTCGACGGACGGGACGCGAGCAATTGCCGAGGGTTTTGCCGGGGTAACGATTCTGGAGGCGCCGCCGCTGGATTTGACGGACAGGGGTGGGTTCACAGGCAAGAATAACGCCTGCTGGACCGGAGCGCAGACGGCTCGGGGCAAATGGTTGCTGTTTACGGACGCTGATACGGTGCACGAAATCGGGGACCTGTCGCGGTCATTGCGGGAGGCGGAGAAGCATAAGGTGTCGCTGCTGTCGTATTCGCCTAGGCAGCTGTCGACGGGATTCTGGCAGCAGGCGGTGATGCCGCTGGTGTTTTCGGAGCTGGCGAGCGTCTATCCGATGAAGGCCGTGAACGACCCGGACAACAGGCTTGCGGCAGCCAATGGTCAGTTTCTGCTGGTGGAGCGGGACGCTTATTTTTCGGTGGGCGGCCACAGGGCGATCGGGACGCAGGTGCTCGAAGATGTAGCTCTGGCGCGAAATATCAAGCGCGGGCCGAGGCCGATACGATTTCGTTATGCCCCGGAGGCCTTATCGACGCGGATGTATCGCACGACGGGCGAGATGGTGGAGGGTTGGACAAAAAACCTGGCAATTTTGATGCCTTCTCCGATCGCGCTGGCACTGTGGAGGATTCTCGACCTGATGCTGTTCTTCGGGCTGCCCGCGCTGATCTTTACTGTGCCGCAGAAATTTCCGTATCAGGGGGCCGTATTTTTCCTGCTGTGGGTGCGAACCTGCTTCCGGTTTTACAACCGCGTGATGCGCGCAAATTTCCCGTTCTTCGAGAGCATGATCTCGATTCTTGGAATTCCACTTTTCGTATACCTGTTGTTTCGGAGCGTGATCGATCATCGCATCAACAAAAACGTGAGTTGGAAGGGCCGCAGCTACGTAACTGGCCGCTGAAGTGTAACTTCTTCCGCGCTCGAAACTCTAATGATTGAGACTTAGATGGTTTTACTGGTATCCCTACGATGATCCTGCTGACCCGCAAAGCCGAGTTTTCTTCCGCCCACTACTACTGGATTGACGCCTGGAGCGTCGAAGAGAACGAGCACGTTTTTGGCAAGTGCGCCAATCGCAACGGGCATGGCCACAACTACACGCTCGAGGTGACGGTGGCGGGCGAGGTCGATCCGGTTTCGGGGTTTGTGGTGGATTTAAAGCAATTGAAGGCGATTCTTGAACGCGAGGTGGTGAGCGTCTATGACCATCGGCATCTGAATCTGGAAGTGCCGGAGTTCAAAACGGCGGTGCCGACAACGGAGAACATGGCGATCGCGATCTGGAACCGGCTGGACGGGAAGATCCCAAACGCGAAGCTGCATCGCGTACGCGTCTACGAGATGGCGGATCTGTTTGCGGACTACTACGGAGAACGATGAAGGCGCATCTTTCAAGGCGATATCACTTCAGCGCGTCGCACCGACTGCATAGCGAAAGCTATACGGCTGATGAAAATCGCGAGGTATTCGGTAAGTGCAACAACCCGCACGGGCATGGGCACAACTATGTGGTGCAGGTGACGATGGGCGGGGAAGTAGATGCAGTAACGGGGATGGTATGCGACCTGGGTGCGCTCGATGCGTTTGCCCAGGAGCAGCTGCTGGCGAAGTTCGATCTTACGAATCTGAATACGCTGAGTTTTTTTCAAAATGTAGTGCCGAGTACGGAAAATCTGGCGATCGTAGTGCATGGAATCTTCAAGGAGTTTCCGGCGGCGCAACTGGTCAATGTTCATGTGGAAGAGACGGGGAATAATTCGTTCGACTATGCAGGGTAAGGCAATATGCACGCCCGGCGATCTCGAAGTTTGATCTCAATTTGTTGCAAGGAAGGCTTTCTATGGCAAGCGTATCCCTACTTGAATCTGCGGCACTCCAGGATTTTTCTACGCAGGAGCTTTATCGCGAACTACTGAAACGTTATGGGGAAGACCCGGATCGCGATGGCCTTATGAGCACCCCGGAGCGCGTCGAAAAGTCGATGAAGTTTCTGACGCGCGGGTATGAGCAAAACGTCACGGAAGTGCTGCACCAGGCGCTGTTCGACGTGGACTACGACGAGATGGTGATTGTGAAGGACATCGAATTTTATTCGCTGTGCGAGCACCATCTGTTGCCTTTCTTTGGCAAGGCCCACGTGGCCTATGTCCCGAACGGCAAAGTCATCGGGCTGAGCAAAATTCCGCGGCTCGTGGATGTGTTCGCGCGACGGTTACAAGTACAGGAGCGGCTCACGCGTCAGATCGGTGACGCAATTACCGAGGCGATCCATCCGCAGGGTGTGGCCGTAATTCTAGAAGCGTCGCACCTGTGCATGATGATGCGCGGCGTGGAAAAGCAGCACTCGTCGACCGTGACCTCGGCCATGTTTGGCGTGTTCAAGACGCAGTTGCAGACGCGTAACGAGTTTCTCTCGCTGGTGCGTCGGCAGGGTAGTTCGATCTAGCACACTCGTGGGCCACGCTGGCCCTTGTAGTCTTAGAAGGATGAACGGTCTGATTGTCCTTGATAAGCCTGCGGGGATCACCTCGCACGATTGTGTTTCGCTTGTTCGCCGGATTACGGGCGAAAAGTCCATTGGGCACCTGGGTACCCTGGACCCGATGGCGACGGGAGTACTCCCGCTGCTATTGGGCAAATACACGCGGCTGGCTCAGTTCTTTGGACAGGCGGAGAAGCAGTACACCGGAACGATCCGGTTCGGGTGGGCCACAGACAGCTTTGATGCGGATGGCGTGCCTGTGGCTGAAACTCGTCCGCTCACGCAGACTCTCGAAGAGCTGCGCGAACTGGCGAAGGTGTTTTACGGATCCATCGACCAGATGCCGCCAATATTCTCCGCAAAAAAAATCAATGGGGTTGCAGCGCACAAGCTGGCGCGCGCCGGTGCGGATGTTCCCGTTAAACCAGCGCGGATTACGATCCATGAGTTTGAACTGCTCTCACTTGCCGGGGAGGAGTGCAGCTTCCGCATGACCGTGAGCGCAGGAGGCTATGTACGCTCAGTGGCGCATGAACTTGGGGAACTGGCTGGCTGCGGTGCGCACCTATCGTCGCTGCGGCGAGTCCGTGCGGGTGTATTTTCGCTCGACCACGCGATTACGTCGGATGACTTGAAGGCGCTGGCGGGGGATACGGCAGCGATTGAAGCGCGGCTGCCACATCCACGAACGCTGCTGCCGGAGATGCCCTCGGTGACGGTGGATGAGCAGACGGCAGGCCGTATTCGCAACGGGATGCAGGTGAACCTGGCAGAGTTTTCGCAGGCACCTCTGGTGAAAGTGTTTACGTCTCCAACAGAGATGATGGCAATTGCAAAGCGAATCGCCGGGACGCTGATGCAGCCGACTGTAGTGATGGGCTAACTACTTTTTCAGCAGAGGCAGGACGAGTGGCAAAACATTGCGAGCAACGATCTCGTTGCCTTTCGCAGTAGCGTGCGTTTGATCCTGCTGCATCATGCCTGGAACACCGAAAACATTTTGCAGAAGGAACGGCACCAGCGGGAGCTTATATTTTTTTGCCAGCAGCGGATAGGTCTCGGTGAACTGGCTGATGTAATCCGGACCATAGTCCGGAGGCAGGGTGATTCCCGCGAGAACAACCTTTGCCCCCGAGGCCTGGAGGGTGGCGATGATGGTGTCGAAATTAGCGCGCATGTCTCTCACCGAGAGTCCGCGAAGGCCATCGTTGCCGCCGAACTCAACGACGACGACCGCAGGCTTGAGAACGACGATTGAGGGTAGTTGCGCCACACCGTCCTTGGTAGTCGCGCCGCTGATGCCCTTGTTAACGACGCGGTAGCGAAAGCCTTTGGCGTCGAGATCAGCCTGGAGAAAGTCGGGGTAGCTCTTGCCGGTCTCAGCCCCATAGCCGGCGGTGAGCGAGTCGCCGAAGCAGATGAGCAGAGGGCGATGATCGTCAGCAGTCGGGATCGATGGTGGTGCCTGAGCAGGCTGGAAATCCTGAATACCGCTCCCATTCTGGACTGGCTGGTGATTGTCCCCGCTTGCGTTACATCCGCCGAGGAGAACGGAGGTTGCTAGTATGATCGCGTACAAAGTCCTCAGCATTTCTTCAGGTTAACAAACTAGACTGGTTAATACGACCTGCATCAAGAAGGAGCCCCGCTGGTGAGTGGCACAGCCGCAATGATTTCGGTGAAGGGACTTCGCAAATCCATCCGCAATGGCACCGGTGCAACGGCGCGCACGACCGATATTTTGAAGGGAATTGACTTCGAGATTCCTTCGGGACAGTTTGCTGCGATCATGGGCTCCTCGGGATCGGGCAAGTCCACCTTGCTGGGGCTACTGGCCGGATTGGATACGCCGAGTTCGGGAGATGTTCTGCTGAACGGCGTGGCGATCAGCTATCTGCCGGAGGACAAGCTGGCGCAGGTACGCGGGCGGACGATCGGATTTGTGTTTCAGTCCTATCAGTTGATCCCGACGCTGACGGCGCTGGAGAATGTGCTGCTGCCGCATGAGTTGAATGCCGATGCGAAGGAGGCAGCGGAGGGCCTGCCGCGAGCGCGACAGCTGCTGACGAGCGTAGGGTTAGGCGACCGATTCGATCATTATCCGGTGCAGCTTTCGGGTGGCGAGCAGCAGCGGGTGGCACTCGCCCGCGCCTTTATCCTTAGGCCTCCGATCGTTCTGGCGGATGAGCCCACAGGAAATCTCGACACGGTGAATGGCACCCATGTTTTGGAATTGCTGTTGAACCTGAACCGCGTGGAGAAGACAACGCTGGTGCTGGTGACCCATGATCCAACGTTGGCAACCTATGCGGATCGGCGCATCACACTGCGCGATGGGATGGTTCTTTCGGATGAGATGAACCCTGCACAGGCAGGTTTGTAACGCGATGGCGAACAATCTGGCACAGGGACTCTCGTGGGCGTCGGCGGTGAAGATCGCAGGGCGCGAGATGCGTGCGTCCACGGGAAAGTTCTTCTTTGTCGTGCTCTCGGTAGCGATTGGTGTAGCCGCGCTGACGGGCGTCCGCGGCTTCAGCACGACCTTTCGGGGGACGCTGCTGGCGCAGGCGCGGAGCATCATGGCGGGAGACCTGTCGGCGCGAATGTTTGTGCAGCCGACGTCGAACGAACAGAAAAAGTTGGATGCAATCAAGAGCCAGGGTGTGCTGGTCACTCCGGTAACGGAGATGCTCTCGATGGCGAGCACGTCGAAGGCGGAAGACCCGCTGCTGGTCTCGATCAAGTCCGTGGACCCGGCGCTTTATCCATTTTATGGGCAGGTTGATTTGCAACCTGCCGGGCAGTTGAAGGACGTGCTGACATCGCGGACGGTAGTGGTTGCGGACGACCTGCTGGTGCGTTTACACCTGCGGTTGGGCGATGAGTTGAAGCTGGGCAAGCAGACGTTCCGCATTGCATCCGTGGTGACGAACGAGCCGGATAGGCTGTCGGGATCATTCGCGAGCGGACCGAGGGTGCTGCTCTCCCGAGAAGGTCTGGAGTCGACGGGACTGCTGGGGCCGGGGAGCCATGCCGGGCAGCGGTTCCTCTTCAAGATTCCACCGCAGCGCGATGGTGATTCAGTCTCCGACGCGCGTGTGGCGCGGATGAAGGCACGATTGGAAGAAATCTTACCCGAGGCGCAGGTGACGGACTATCGCGAGACCAGCCCAGCCTTGACGCAGGGACTGGACCGCGCGACGAGCCTGCTCTCGCTGATGAGTCTGGTGGCACTCGTGCTCGGCGCGGTGGGCGTGGCGATGGCGATGCGCGCCCACCTGCAACAGC
>JBDTDX010000287.1:0-2975 GCA_039922815.1 Granulicella sp. | reverse complement strand
GTGCCCGAGAACAAAATTCACGTCATTCCCTACGGCGTTAGGCTGGATAAATTCACGCGCACCGCCGCCCCACCCACAGACTCCTTCGAAGTCCTCTTTGCCGGCCAGATCAGTCTTCGCAAAGGCATTCCCTATCTGCTCGAAGCCTTCGCCCGATTGAAACACCCGCACAAACACCTGACCATCGTCGGCAGCGTTCTGAACGATGTGCGTGAGTTGCTGGGCAGGCTCCCGCAAGAGAACGTAACCTTTACCGGATCAATTCCCCAGGCCGAACTCTCCAAAAAGATGAGCACAAGCCACCTGCTCATGCTGCCCAGCGTGGAGGAAGGCCTCGCACTCGTTCAGGGCCAGGCGATGGCCTGCGGCTGCCCCGTCCTCGCGACCGCAGCTGCCGGCGCGGAAGATCTGTTCACCAACGGCGTCGAAGGCTTCATCGTCCCTGACCGCGACGTAGACGCGCTGGCGAGCCATCTACAGCAGGTCGCCGACGATCCCGCGCTCCAGCAGCGCCTCAGCGAGGCATCCCTGCTTCGCGTCAAGCACCTCGGCGGCTGGGATCAGTACGGCGACACATGGGACACCCTCTTGCATCAACTCACAAACCTGCCCCACGATCCGGACTAAGAGACTCTGATTAACCATGTTTTGAAAGGGCGTTGCTTTAGCCACGCCGCAAATCACCCCAGGTGGTCGGGGCTTTAGCCCCTGAGGGAATGTCGGCAACAAAGATTCCTAAAACCAGTTACATTTTGTAGCGACCCATATCATCGTCGTTCAGATTTTCAAGCCATCGCCCCAACTCTTCTGTATTCACACTCTGCGAGGTGTCAGCCGTTTGACGGGTCGTCGCCAGCACATCACGATGCACATAGATCGGGCAGTCCCATCGAAGCGCAAGCGCGATCGCATCGGACGGTCTCGCATCGAGCGCAATCACGTCCCCACCCTGCTCCATCCAGATGAGCGCGTAAAAAGTATCGTTGCGCAGCTCGGACACAACCACCTTGCGGACGACAGCATTCAGTCCATGCGCCAGATTCTTCAAAAGGTCGTGCGTCATCGGACGCGGCGTCGTGCTCTTCTCAAGCTCAAGCGCAATCGCATTCGCCTCAAACACTCCGACCCAGATCGGCAGAATCGCATCGCTCCCAACATCCTTCAGAACAACAATGGGCATGTTCGTCACAGGGTCCATCATCAGGCCGCGAATCTGCATCTCGATCTCGAGCGGCATCTCCGGATTGGACACACCCGATGTCTTCATCTAATTGACCCTGGTCGAAGCGCTCTTCGAATCGACGGCCGCACCCAGCAGGCTATTGGGGAACGTCTCCACGATTCGAACCTGCTGATAGCTCCCGAGCGCAGGAAGGATCAGTTGATCGGTCGTGAAGTTAACAGTCTTATTCTGCGAACTGCGGCCAATCACCTGGTTACGAGATTTATTGTGCCCTTCTACCATCAACTCCATCGTCTCCCCAAGATGCCGCTGGTAGCTCACGCGCTGTATCTCACGCTGCCGATCCAGCAAAATCTGCAACCGCGCCGACTTCACCTCATCAGAGATCGAATCCGCCATGCCAATCGCAGGCGTATTGGGCCGCGGTGAATATTTGAACGCGAAGATCGAATCATACCCCACTGCCTCAAGCAGCGTTGCCGTATCTTCCAGGTCCTGTTCCGTCTCCCCGGGAAAGCCGACGATAATATCGGACGTGATGCTGATCTGCCTGCGCGCAGCCTTGATCCACGAGATACGCTCCAGATACCAATCGCGCGTGTACTCGCGATTCATCGCCTTCAGCACATTCGTCGATCCGCTCTGCACCGGCAAATGAACGTGATCGCAAAGCGTCGGTACCGCGTCGATCACATCGACAATGTCTTTCGTGAAATCACGCGGATGCGATGTCGTGAAGCGAACACGTCGAATGCCCGGAACGCTGCCCACCGCAGCCAGCAACTCGGCAAAGCTCATCGTGCCCGATGGGTCCGCGTACGAATTCACATTCTGGCCCAGCAACTGAATCTCTGTATATCCGGCATCGGCAATCCGGCGCGCCTCGGCCATCACGGAGACCGCCGCGCGACTCCGTTCCTTGCCCCGCGTATACGGAACCACGCAGTAGGCGCAAAATTTATCGCAGCCCTCGATAATCGTGATGTAGCCACGATGCGGATTGGTCCGCGCTACAAACTCCGTCTCGAAGGTCAGATCCGTCTGCCGATCATCAAGCCCCGTGATGCGCTCCTCACCGCGTTCGAGACGCTCCAGCATCTGCGGCAGCTTGCGGTAAGAAGCAGAGCCAGCCACGATCGAAACATAGGGTGCGCGGTCAAAAATTTTCTCGCCCTCCTGCTGGGCGACGCAGCCAATCACGGCAAACTTCTTCCCTTCGCCCTTCATCTTCTTGTACTCATTCAGGCGATGAAAGACCTTCTGCTCCGCTTTATCGCGGATCGAGCAGGTGTTATACAGAATCAGGCCAGCCTCGGCCTCATCCTGCACCTGCGCATAGCCCTCGTGCTCCAGCGTGCCAATGACTTTCTCAGAATCATGGGCATTCATCTGGCAGCCGAAGGTCTCAATGTAAAACGTCTTATTCACTTAATAAGTATATCGCCGCGGCAGCAATCTCTCAGAAAGTCGGGGTTGGCACCGAAGGAACTTCAAGGCAGAGGTAAAGCCACCCCGCAGGGTGGCCGTCTAATCGCGTCTCTACCTCACCAGGTCGGGTTGTACGAAACCAGCACTGCGACGAAGATCACTCCGAGAAGAATCAACAACCACGGAAACCAGCGATCAAGCCACAACGGTTCATTCGACACACTCATCACAATCTCCTTCTGTCTCTCACTCAAATCCTAACCGATAATGCCGCTCGCGCTCAATCCGCGTCTCCTTACAGGCTTGCTCCCATGCCGAACTTCATGCCGTCTTCTGTCCGTATCCAACACGTATACTGGCGAGG
>JBDTDX010000286.1:0-3826 GCA_039922815.1 Granulicella sp. | reverse complement strand
AGCCAAGCTCTTCCAGGCTATTCACTCCGAATTTCAAGTACCAGGGGCTTGCTGCCTTCAGTGCTTTGTTGACGTTGGAGATATTTTCAACGCCTGTGGTTTCGAGCCAGTCGCGGAAGGCTGTTGCTCCCTCACGGGCGTAGATCGCGATGCCGTCTTTCCAGGTAGCGCGACCGCAAAGCACTCCGCTGAACTTGGTGCCAGACTCTCCGACGAGCTCGAGAGTCTCGATGAAGACAGGATTTGAGACGCCTGCGGAGAGATAGATAAACGGCTTGTGGGTCATCTCCTCGGAGTCACGGAAATGCTGGAGAGCCTCGGCGCGGGTGTAGGCCTTCTCGCCCTTGAAAGCCCTTGTGCCCTCGACGAAGGTGATGTCGATGGGCACCTCGACCTTGAGGACGTCAACGCTGTAGCGTTCCTTGCCGAACTCCGCCATGCCGCCGGAGACGACGGAAGGCTTCTTGAGCGCGTAGGCGAGGGACTTCTCATCGCCGCCTTGAGCGTCGTAGCCGACGAGTTCAAGGAAGAATGGAATGTCGTGCGCGAGGCACTCATCGCCGATGCGCTCGATCCATGCGTGTTTGAGATCGTTCACATGCGACTTCTCGAAGGGGGTGTAATAGAGGAGGATTTTGATGCAATCAGCACCAGCTTCCTTCAAGCGGCGCACGGACCAGACATCGAGAAGGTCAGGCAGGCGGCCCGGAGTTGCGGCGTCGTAGCCGGTCTTCTCATAAGCCAGAAGGAGGCCCGCGGAGTTGCGCATTTTGGAGGCCGGTAGGCCAAATTCGGGGTCAAGCAGTACGGCCGATGCGTGACGGGTAAGCACATCGGTGACGAGTTCTTTAAAGACTTCTAGATCATGGGCATCCGCAGTGCCACCACGCTCCTTGGCAATGGACTTTCGAAGCGAGCCGCGCTGATCCATGGCTGCAGCGGCGATTACGCCGCGGTCGTTCGAGACAGCCTTAAGTCCGGCAAGTTTTCCTGGGGTCAGTTTCATGGGTAGATCGATCTCCTGACGTGCTAGTTCCTACAGCCAATTTTACACAGCAGGTGGGGGCAGATGTCAGGAAGGATCGATTATTGACGATGCTGAACAAGCTGACCGTCTCAGTTTTCTGCTGAGGCGGTCGGTCACGTTGCTTTGCGTGGCTGATCTAATACGGAATTGCGCTCGATGAGAGTGCTGCGGCTTCAGCTTCCCGCGCGGCAACTGAACCGGGAACGATTGTGTCCTTATCCGCGAAGCTGAACAGGAAGAAAACCAGCACGGTGGCTGACAAGCCCGCAGAGAAGAGCCAGATGGCGCGCCAGTTGTAGGTCATGGCGCCGACGGCCTGGGCAAGTGCATAGTGGTCAACCACCACGCCAGAGAGCCAGGAGCCGATAAACATGCCGAATCCGTAGGTAATGAGAGTGATAAGACCCTGCGCTGCGGCGCGAAGCGCGATGTTGGCTTTTTGATCGATATAGATCTGTCCGGTTACGAAGAAGAAGTCGTAGCAAATACCGTGGATGACGATCGCTCCCCAGAACATCCACATGCCGGAAGACGCGTTTCCATAGGCGAATAGCAGGTAGCGGGCGACCCACGCCAGCATGGCGGCTACGAGCATGTACTTGACGCCGAGCCTGCGGAAGAAGAACGGGATGAGCAGCATGCAGAGCATCTCGGACATCTGCCCGGCGGACATTTTCCCAGCGGCATTTTGTACGCCGGCCTGATTGAGATATAGATTCGTGAAGGCGTAGTAGAACTGCAGAGGAATGCAGATCAGGAACGATGCGATCGCAAACACCAGCATCGAACGCTCTTTAAGAAGGGCAATTGCTTGATAGGGGAAGATGCTCTTGATGGTGAGCTTGTCGGTGCGGGAGAGCGGCGGTGTGTCGGGCATGGTGAAACAGTAGAGCCCCATAATGACCGAGGCGGCTGCCGCCAGATGCATGGGGAGGGCGGTGGGCTCCCAGCGAAGATAGCCGATGATGAGATTGGAGACGATCCAGCCGAGAGTGCCGAAGACACGGACGTTGCCGAACTCAATCTTGGGGTCGCCCATCTGGCGGAAGGTGAGAGAATTCGTCAGGGCCATTGTGGGCATGTAACAGATGCAGTACAGCAGCATGATCCAGTAGAAGGGAACAAAGTGGATCTGCGTCGCCGCGACGAGAAGGAGGCCTCCGCCAATTAGGTGCGAGATTGCCAGAACTTTCTGGGTTGCGAAGAAGCGGTCTGCGATGAGGCCGACGAAAAAAGGAGCGAGGATAGCTCCCACAGCGGTGGTACCAACTGCAAGGCCGATTTGGCCAGCGCTAAAGTGTAGAGTTTCGTGAAGCCAGGTGCCGACGGTAACGTACCATGCTCCCCAGATAAAATACTCAAGGAACATCATCGAACTCAAACGCACCCGCATGGAAAGCTTCATGAATCTTGTCCCTCACAGTGTTACATTTGCTCACGATACACGGGTTTAGAACAAAAGGCATCGTCACGCGCGGATGTGGTGCTGGGGTGTAAGTCTCAATGTGCATCAGGCGACTTTCCACCCGTTAAAGCTCTTCGCGCATCCAACCGTACACCGTTGGCTTACCGGCGGATCGCCCGTTTGACGACGGCATATTGCAACAGGATAAAGGTATCCGTCATCCCTGCGATATAGTCAGCTACGACGCGCGCCAGGCCTTCTTCTTGTACCTCGTCAAAATATCCTTGAGGTAGATCCTCGGGTGTTTTCATCCAGAAATCAAAGAGCGCCGTGACTACTTCCTCTGCTTTGTCGTGCTCGCGCGATAGCGCTTCGCAGGTGTAAAGCGTGTCGTAGAGGTAATGCTTTTCCTGCAGGCGTTCGGCTTCGACAGGAGCAGAGAAAACTGCGAGCCGCGCTGGGTGCGCGCGGATATCGTCAAGTGATTTTGCGTCGATCGCGTGAACGTTGTGACGTGTGTTTGCGATGAGATCGTCGGTCAGCGTGTTCTGCATCCATTGCAACGCTTCGTTGAAAAGAAACTTCTCTTCAACCCCGGGATGTTGCTTCATTACGATTTCATAGCACCGCGCGAATACCTGCACATTCTCTCGAATTGATGTAATCTCCAGCAGCCCTGACTCCACGCCATCGTCCAGGTCGGCCGTCAGGTAGGCGATCTCATCGGCCAGATCGATGATCTGGGCCTCAAGGGGAGGGCTCTGATCGAGCATGTACTCCGCCAACAGTGGATACTGCTCCTTTGTATAGTCGCGCGAGTGCTTGATGATGCCCTCTCGTACTCCCAGGGTCAAGTTCAAGCCCCGATGCGCCGCATACCGTTGTTCGAAATGTTCGACGATACGCAGCGCATGAAGGTTATGGTCGAAGCGGAGACCGTGCCGGCGAAGGCATTGATCCAGGGCGCGCTCTCCGGCGTGCCCAAAGGGGGGGTGCCCTATGTCGTGGACGAGCGCCAGTGTCTCCGCTAAATCCTCGTTCAGGCCAAGTGCTGCGGCGATATAGCGCGCGATTTGCACGACCTCAATCGTATGGGTCAGCCGACTGCGAAAATGGTCGGAGGCGCGGCTGGTGAACACCTGAGTCTTGCCCGCGAGACGGCGGAATGAGCGCGCCTGGACAATGCGTTCCCGATCACGTTGGAACGGTGTACGCGAGCCCCGCAACGGTGCAGGATAGACGCGAGAAAACAGCCTTTCGTCGGCAATTTCCGTCACGGCACAGGAATGCAGATTGGCGAGAGTCATCACCTTAAGTGTAGCGGAAGGTTACCCATGTAGACCTAAGCATGCAGAAGCGTCAGTCGCTCCTACTGCTTAGCCTCTTTCCCGCTG
>JBDTDX010000285.1:0-4955 GCA_039922815.1 Granulicella sp. | reverse complement strand
GTCTCCAGCCCACACCCCCAGCACTCCACCCGGTGATACACCACCCGATGCTGCCTCCCATACGGAAACCAAGTCCGCGGCTTCCCTCGCGCTGAAAAAATCGCCACGCAAGGCGTCTGCATCGCCGCCGCCAGATGCATCGGGCCGCTGTCATGCCCCAGAAAAACCTTCGCCAGCCCAAACACCGCCGCACTCTCCCGCGGCGTCAGCTTCCCACAAAGGTTCACCACCGGCCCCGCGCTTCCTTCGCGCCATCCCGCCGCAATCGCTTCGCTATAAGGAACGTCGACCGCCGCCCCCGTCATCGCCAACCCATACCCCGGATAAAGCGCCGCCACACGTCCCAGCAGCGCCCTCCAGTTCTCGACGCCCCAGTCATTCGCCTGCACCTTCGTCCCAATACTCACCGCAAGCAGCGACCGCCCACCCAGCTCCGCAATCGACGCCGCACCCGCAGCCATTTCCTCTGCCGTCAGCCCCAGGCTCCAGTTCGCCGGGTCCTCGACATGCGCCTCCCCCAGCTCACGAACGCTGCGCGCCAACCGCTCCGCCTCAGGCTCGAGCGAACCGTCCGCCCCCACCAGCGCCTGCTGCATCGCCTCCGTCACCGGAACCCCAATCATGCGTCGTATCCCGCACAGCCGAAAAAACTTCGCGTCCCGCCTCGCAGCTTTCACCCCGCGCACCGGAGCCAGGTAGACCAGCACCTCCGGACGCCAACGCACCAGCGTCCACCACAACCGCGCCAGCTCCACCACGCTCCGCGTCCCCACAGCATAGCGAAAATATCCCTGCACCAGCCCCGTATCCTTCAGGATCGCCTCAGCCGGCGGAGCCTTCGCGTTGATCGGAAAGTTCGTAAGCATCCGCCGCTCCGCCTCAGGAAACGCCCGCGCCACCAGCCGCAGCGAAGGCAGCGCAACCACCGTATCCCCCAGGCTGCCCAGCCGGTAGATCAACACACGCCGCACAGCCGTCTCCACCACATCAGCCATAATCTTCAAAGTTTACGTGATCCTCTTTGCTCTCATCCCGCAGCAAAGCGAAGTGGTCTGTCTGCCCTTGCTTCTTTGTTTGTCATCCTTCCGCGCAGCGGGAGGATCTGCGTTTGCCCTTGCCGTTGCCCGTTCTCCCTAAACCCCCGCAAAAGACTGTCATCCAGAGCGAAGCCGAAGGACCGGCATTTTCTTCCCACCCCAACCGAGTAGCGGGTGCCCCATCCTTCGCGCCCTTGCGAAGGGTGGGATCAGATCCACTCCCCACTCTCATCCTCTGATACAGTTTTCTTAGATCCCCGTTACGCTGTAGCAAGGCCGCTCACTCCCGTATGCCAGATCTCACCGCGATTGCCCGCCTTCACGACCAGGCCACTGCCGACTGGCACGACGAAACACAACCTCCCCACAACTATCGCCTCCCCGACGATCCCGATTTCTGCGATCTCGCCATGTCCAATCACCGCGCCAACTTCGATCTCTGGCACGAAGAAGATCTCGCCCGCGATCCCGCCGCAACCGACGCAGCCATCGCCGCCGACAAGCACGCCATCGACGCCCTCAATCAGCGGCGCAACGATGTCGTCGAGCAGATGGACCAGTGGCTCCTCGACTGGCTCAAGAACGCCGGCCTCGCACAAAATCCTGAAGCTCCCCTCAACTCCGAAACCCCCGGCCTCATCCTCGATCGCCTCTCCATCCTCGCGCTGAAGATCTATCACACCCGCGAAGAGGCCAACCGCCCCACCGCAACCGACGCACACCGCCAGCGAAATTGTCAGCGCCTCATCCTCCTCGAGGAGCAGCGCACCGACCTCGCCGGTTGTCTCGAAACCCTCTGGACGCAGACCATTCACGGCGAACGCCGCTTCAAGCTCTACCGCCAGATGAAGATGTACAACGATCCCGACCTCAATCCCATCCTCTACCGCCAGAAGCAGATTTGACCTGAGGCTCCGATCTGCGTATAAAACGCAGGACGAGAGCACACAGAAAATTTGCCGGTTCTAAGGCGCGGAAGTCCAGGTCACTGCATGCAGGCTCTGGAACGATATACTTCAGATGCTCGCCCCTCCTCCGGTAATCGTGATCCCCAATGGCCCACACAAAAACGGCAAAGGCACCTACATTGAAACGCACTCCACGCACCCTCGCCGGCGATCTACCCCCGGCATCCGCAAACGGCCGCGCACATACCCTCGCCCTCTACGAAGAGGCGCTCCAACTCATGCAGGCAGGCAAATACGATAAGGCGCAAGCGGCCTTCAATGCCATGCTTGCCGGCAGCCCGCCCGACCTTGCCGCCTCCATCCGCATGTACATCAACGCCTGCCTGCTCCAGATCAACAAAGGGCAGACCAGCTTCACCAGCCACGAGGAGCGGTACGACTACGCCATCTCCCTGCTCAACGAAGGCCTCTACGACGATGCCCGCGAGCAGTTCAAGCAGATCCTCGACGAGAACCCCACCGCCGACTACGCCTTCTACGGCCTCGCCGTCCTCGCCAGCATGACCGGCGACTCCCACACCTGCCTCGAGCACCTCACCGAGGCCATCCGCCAGAACCCACGCAACCGCATCCAGGCCCGCTCCGACTCCGACTTCCAGGACATGGCCGACGACCCTCGCTTCACCGAACTCCTCTACCCCGAATCCTGAGTCACCCACAAAATTGCTGGCCATCCCGCCAGCAATTTTGTTTGTCCTCCTTCCGCAACGCGGGAGGATCTGCGTCTGCCCTTGCCGTTGCCCGTTCTTACCATGCACCCCCACCATCGCGGGGTGCCCCATCCTTCGCGCTTTTTGCGAAGGGTGGGATCACAACCAACCACACAGTTACACTGAATGACAGTGCCACCCCTCCCCCAGCCCGCTGGTCTCCACGTCGTCGCCATCGGCGGAGGCACCGGCCTCTCCACCCTCCTTCGCGGCCTCAAGCGTTACGTCGCCAGCCCCACCGCCACCGACTCAGCCTGTGACGACATCCCCTGTCTCATCCGCGATCTCGCCGCCGTAGTCACCGTCACCGACGACGGCGGCTCCTCCGGCCGCCTCCGCGAAGACCTCCACGTCCCTCCCCCCGGCGACGTCCGCTCCTGCATGGTCGCTCTCTCCGAGGACGAGCACCTCCTCTCTCGCCTCTTCCAGTTCCGCTTCGGCCAGGGCGAGCTCCAGGGCCACTCCTTCGGTAACCTCTTCCTCGCCGCTCTCAGCCAGATCAACGGAGGAGATTTCGCCCAGGCCGTCCAGATGTCTTCGCAGATCCTCGCCACCCGCGGCCACATCTACCCTGCCACCAACACCAATGTCACTCTCGCCGCCCTCATGGACGACGGCTCCCTCGTCTCCGGCGAAACCAGCATCACCGCCAGCCACCACCGCATCGTCGAGCTGATGATGGACCCTGCCGACGCGCCGCCCCTCCCCGAAACCCTCGAGGCCATCCAGAACGCCGACCTCATCACCCTCGGCCCCGGCTCCCTCTACACCTCGCTCATCACCAACCTCCTCGTCCGCGGCATCCCCGAAGCCATCGCCGCATCAAAAGCCACCCGCGTCTACGTCTCGAACCTCATGACCCAGGCCAACGAGAGCCTCGGCCTCACCGCCAGCCAGCACATCGAGAAGATCCTCGAACACGCTGGCGGCACGAAGACCAGGACACGCCTCTTCGACTACGCCCTCGTCAACACCGCCCCCATCTCCCCCACCCTACTCGCCCAGTACGCCCGCGAAGGCCAGACCCCCATCACCCCCGACCTCGACCGCATCCGCGCCCTCGGCGTCATCCCCATCACCGGCAACTTCCTTCACGAGGGCGACGTCCTCCGCCACGACTACGACAAAGTCACCGACGCCCTCCTCAAACTCGCCCACCCCAACTAGTCTTGCCTTGCCTGTCGTAACTAGTTAACCTGTCGTCGTACCTCGGCAGTCTCCGCCCGCGCTCACGGTTCAGGTTCCAATCATGAGACTCTACTCGCGACCTCAGTCAGCAGCGTCGCGAACGGAGGCGATGCTGGCGCGAGAAACCCTTGTGCCTCAACCGCCATTCCAGCCGAAAGAGAGAGACAAGTCATGTCCACACCACATCAGCACCACGCCATCAATTACATCGAATTTCCCTGTTCCAACCCGCAGGCCATCAAGGCCTTCTACAGCACCGTCTTCGGATGGACATTTGAGGACTACGGTCCGTCGTACATCGCGTTTCACGGCGCAGGCATCGACGGCGGATTTACCACCGAAGAACCAGTCTCCCTCGGCGGAGCCCGCGTCATCGTCTACAGCAGCAATCTCGAAGCAACACGCGCCAGCGTGCAGGCAGCAGGAGGTCGCATTCACAAGGAGACCTTCGCCTTCCCCGGCGGCCGTCGCTTTCACTTCCTCGATCCCGACGGCAACCATCTCGCCGTCTGGTCGGAATAACTCCGTACCGGCTACCGAATACCCGGGTGCCCCATCCTTCGCGCCCTTGCGAAGGGTGGGATACAACAAACCACTCCCGTATCCTATCCACACCATGACCCCAACCCTCGAAGGCCCCCACCTCCGCCTCGAACCCCTCCCCCTCGCCCACCTCCCCGCGCTCGAAGCCGTCGCCTTCGACCCGCAGATCTGGCGCTACATGCTCGCCCCCGTCACCACCTCAGCCGAGCTGCGCGCCTGGGTCGAGAACGCCCTCAGCCTCGAAGCCGCAGGCTCCGGCATGCCCTGGGTCACCATCCTAAAACACGAAAACCGAATCGTCGGCAGCACCCGCTACATCGACCTCGACACCCACCACAAGACCGTCGAAATCGGCCACACCTGGCTATCCCCATCCGTCCACGGAGCAGGCGTCAACCCCGAGGCCAAGCTCCTCCAACTCGACTACGCCTTCAACGTCCTCAACCTCAACCGCGTAGCCTTCAAGACCCACCACGAAAACCTGCAATCGCAGGCTGCCATCCGCAAAC
>JBDTDX010000284.1:0-8947 GCA_039922815.1 Granulicella sp. | reverse complement strand
AGATCGTCGACTCCACTCGTGCCTTGGTTGCCAGACTCATCGAAGAAGCCCATCAGCGCGGCTGCTCCCTCGAAGACCTGCTACAGGTCGATGGAGTCGAGGCGAGAATCGACGAGCATCACATTCAACAAGGTCTCTATACTGCCCACATGCCTGACCCCGACCTCGTCGTCCGCACCTCTGGCGAGCAGCGCATCTCGAACTTCCTGCTCTGGCAGATTGCCTATTCCGAGATCTTCATCACCGACCGCCTTTGGCCCGACTTCCGTGGTATCCATCTGCTCGAAGCCATCGCCAACTACCAGCGCCGCGAACGCCGCTTCGGTGGCCTCGGCGAGAGCTTCACCGACGAAGACCTCGATAATCTCGAGCCCGCTGAAGAAGTAGCCCGCGAGATCGCCACCGAACTCATTCGGAAGTAGCAGGTAGTGAATAGTTACTCTCATCCGGCAAGCTTTTCAGCTCGCTAACGAACTCCCCGATTGCCGGTCGGATCTTCGCAAACAGCGCATCTTCACGATGCACCAGCGCCACCTCTGAGAACAGCTTCATGCCGATTGCCAGCGATGCTGCCGTCTCCGCCGCATACGGCAGCCGCTTCCGCATTCGCGCCGCAATCTGCAGCAGGTCGTCGTGATTGGCCACCTCGAAGCTCAGTGCGCGCCCCTCGACCGGCTCACCCTTCGCCCCATTCAACATCTCCACGGTGACACGATAGCGATAGGAGTTCATCCGACCCTCTCGATCTGCCGCGCCGCCGCATCGATAATGTCGGTGATCGCATGCACCTGCTCATCCGTCAGCGGGCCTTGCTTCATCTGTAGCGCCATCCGGAAGTTCTGCACCGCCCGCTCGATCTGCTGCGGCCGTCCGCCCGCCTCCTGCGTGCGCCGCTGGTCCATCCGCGCAAAGATCGCATCGACCATCGCCTGATTTTCGGCAAGCGCTTTCGTGCCCTCTTCTGTGATGGCATATAGCTTGCGCGTGCCTTCCTGCACCACGCTCGCATGGCCCATCTCCTCGAGCATCGTCAGCATCGGGTAGACGACGCCGGGACTCGGCGCATATCCGCCGCCAATCCGCTCCTCGATTGACTTGATGATCTCGTACCCGTGGCGTGGCTTCTCCGAGATCAACTGTAGGATCACGTACCGCAGATCTCCTGCCTCGAAAAACCGTCCAGCTCCTCCCATCATTCCGCGGCCCAAACCCCGCCCGCGGCCTTCGCCGAAGTGTCCCATCCGTCCGCCAAAGCGGTCGTGGTGGTGGTGCTCCCGTCCCTGTCGCTCGTGGGGTCTTTCACAGCCCTTGCTGTGAAATCGTTCGCGCATTGCATCCGTATACCGGTCTCGCAATGCTTGTTCTTGTGGATATCTCATGTGAGTACCCTCCTTTATTGAGACAGTATCAAGATATATCTTTATATGTCAAGATCATAATTTGATTGCTCCAGGAAATACTTTCTCGACACGTTGTATCCTCACCACAGAATATGAAACGCATTCTCACTGCCATCGTCCTGATCCTTGCTGTCTTTGCCCTCGTGTTCTTCGGCAAGCTCTGGATGATCACCCTCGCCGCCGCCCTTGTTGCCGAGTTGGCCGCCTACGAGTACCTCCAGCTGGCCGCAGTCGGTGCTGAAGCCCACGGCGCAAAGCTCCGCATCCCTTTCTGGTGGATGGGCCTCGGCACCGCGCTCGCTTTCGTCGTCACCCTACCCAGCTTCCCGGTCGAGGACCAGCTTCCCGTCCTCAGCGCTCTCACCCTCGCGCTCTTCGCCTGGAACGGCTTCCGCGCCCCGCTCATTCAAGTCCTTCCCGACACCGCGCAGGGACTCTTCGGCCTCCTCTACATCGCCTATCCGCTCACCCTTATCCCGATGCTCTGGAAGCAGGAGGATGGCGTCGCTCTTCTGCTCTTCCTGATGGTCTGCGTCTGGGCCGGGGACATCGCCGCACTCTACTTTGGCCGCGCGTTCGGTAAGCGCAAACTCGCCCCGCGCCTCAGCCCCGGCAAGACCGTCGTCGGAGCAATCGCCTCCATCGTCGGCAGCGTCCTTGCCGGGATGGCCGTCGTCTGGGCCGGCAGCGTGCTTACCGATCACGGCAACATGATCCTCCACATCGCCCAGCCTGTCTGGCAATCCCTCATTATGGCCGTCTTGCTCAACATCGCCGCGCAGGCGGGTGACTTGCTCGAATCCGCGATCAAACGCGGCGCAGGCGTCAAAGATTCCGGCACCATGCTTCCCGGACACGGAGGCATTCTCGACCGAATCGACGCCCTTCTCGTGGCAGCACCCGTCCTCTGGTACCTCCTCCTCCTCAAGGACTACTTCGGCCTCGGCAGGTTTTAAGCCAATCTGCCGTATAGTGTCTCTATGGCTACCGTGGCAAAATCCGTCGTCGATTCGCTTCGCGAGGTGATGCAAGACCTGCTCGTGCCGGAGCTGAAAGCCGTCAAGGTATCCGTAGATTCTCTACGCAATGAGATGAAAACTTCTCTGGATTCCTTGCGCACGGAGATGAAGCTCCGCGACGAAAAAATGGAACAGCTCATTCGCCTCGGAGATGAAAAAAACGAGCAAGCCATCCGCAATCTGTCGGAGAAGCTGGACTTCGCCATCGACATTCGCGAACGCCTCGCCACTCTCGAAGCCCGCACGCCCCGCCAGTAACAGCTTTTTCTCCACACACATGCCATTCAGTCTCGAAAACGACGAAGGGTTTCCTTGGACAGCATCTACCGGCCTTGGCTGGATGGTGCTCATCGCTGCTTTGTCCAGCGGCACAGCCGTTTTCTTTCTCGCACTTTATTTAGCTCTTTGGATTCGCAGCAAAGGTCGTTCGCCGATGCCTCTTTACGGCTTTGTCTTCGATCTGATTTTCTCGATCGTTCCATTTTTCTTTCCCCATATGCATGCAACCGCTATGGATGTGATTGCTTTATTGGATCTGATCGTATGGGTAATCTCCATCTATCTGCTTCGAAGCGAGATTCAGAAGCATTTTCGAGAATCTGAAAGATGGGATGTAAGTATCAGTCCAATCCTCACATTTTTCTTTTCCTCGCTCTATATCAACTACTGCCTAAACCCCGTCACTCTTTCTCACAAGAACACGGTGACGTCCCTCAATCTTTCGCAAAGTCCCGAGAGGGACTAATCTGCGAAAATAAGAATGTGAAAAACCTTGCAGTCCTCGGCTCCACTGGCTCCATCGGCCACAGCACCCTCTCTCTCTGCGAGTCCTTCCCTGACCGCTACCGTCCGATTGCCCTCGCCGCCGGCCGCAACCTTGACGACGCCTTTGCCCAGTGTGAACGCTGGCATCCCCAGGTCATTTCCCTGGCCACCGAAGCGCTAGCTACCCAGCTCGCCCTCAGGCTGAAGCAAGCCAGCATTGGCGGCATCGAAGTAGTCTTCGGCAGCAAGGGCACCATCCGCGTAGCCACCCTATCGGATGTTGATTTCGTCGTCTCGGCCATCGTCGGAGTTGCTGGGCTCGAAGCTACCTACGCAGCCATATGCGCTGGTAAAACGATTGGCCTAGCCAATAAGGAATGTCTCGTAGCCGCAGGCGAGCTCATCATCGCCGCCGCAAAGGAACACAATGTAGCCCTGCTTCCCATCGACTCCGAACACAACGCCGTCCACCAGGCCATGCGCGGCGGCTCCCAAAATGAGGTCAAGCAAATCTGGCTTACCGCCTCCGGTGGCCCGTTCCGCAACACGCCGCTAGCAGACTTCGAACACATCACGCCTGCGCAGGCGCTCAAGCATCCCACATGGGTCATGGGCCAGCGCATCACCATCGACTCCGCAACCCTGATGAACAAGGGCTTTGAGGTCATCGAGGCCTGCCGCCTCTTCGACCTGCCCCCGGAGCAAGTCCGCGTCATCGTGCATCCGCAGTCCACCGTCCACTCGCTAGTCGAGTTCGTCGACGGCAGCATCCTCGCGCAGATCTCCATCACTGACATGCGTCTGCCCATTCTCTATGCCCTGGCCTACCCTGAGCGCGTCGCCGTCGCGGAAAAGGATGCCCTAACCTTCGACCTCGCGACACTCAGCCATCTCGATTTCTCCCAGCCCGACCTCGCGAAGTTTCCCTGCCTGCGCCTGGCCTATCAAGCCGCGGCCACCGGCGGCGAGTCCTGCATCGCCCTCAATGCAGCCGATGAGATCGCCGTTGCCGCCTTCTTGGGCGGCAACATCCCTTTTCTTGGCATCCCACGTACAATAGAGGCAGTGCTCGCCGAAACGGCGGCCACCCGTCCAACCTCCATCCAGCAGGTGCTGGAGGCGGATCTGGTAGCCCGGGAACGCGCCCGCGAAATCATCGCCCGCCAAGCCATTACGCGCTAAAATCCCCAAATCGCTATTTCGTAGCTCCACGAGGTTCTTCGCTCTTTATGTCAACTATCATCGAACTGGCCATCGTTCTCGGCATCATGGTTCTTGTGCACGAGTTCGGCCATTTTGCCGTCGCCAAGCTCTGCGGCGTTCGCGTCGAAGTATTCTCAGTTGGTTTCGGCAAACGTCTCTTCGGCTTCAAGCATGGCGACACCGACTATCGCCTTGCACTTCTCCCCCTCGGCGGTTACGTCAAGATGGCCGGCGACACCCCGGGCGAAGCTCCCTCCGGCGATCCCGGCGAGTTCAACGCACATCCCCGCTGGCAGCGCGTCCTGATCGCGCTCGCAGGTCCGTTCGCAAATCTCGTTCTTGCCTTCGTCCTGATGACCGCCGTCTCCATGCTCCACAACGAGGTGCAGGAGTTCCTCAATGGCCCGGCCCGGACTGACTATATTACGGCGAACACCCCTGCGGCCCACACCGGTATTCAGGCCGGCGACCTCATCGTTCACTACGCCACCATCGAGAATCCCACCTGGGACCAGGTCGCCATTCGGTCGCTGCTCAACCTCAACCGTACGGTGCCTTTTTCCTTCGTCCACGACGGCCAGCGGACCAATACCACTCTCTTCATTGAGTCCAAGACCGGTGCCGAAAACTTCTCCCTCGACACTCTCGGTCTCATTCCTCGCATGCAGAACACGCCGGTTGAGGTCGCTGAGCTCGAACCCAACATGCCCGCCGTCAAGGCCGGTCTCCGCACCAAAGACCAGATCGAAACCATCGACGGCTTGACGCTCCATTCGGTGCCCGCCCTGCTCGCCTACATGCAGGATCAGGCAGGCAAACCAGCCAGCCTCGGCATCCTACGCCCCCAACCCGATGGACAAGCCCAGAACCTCACCATCGAGGTGACACCACAGCTCGCCAGCCTCCCCGATGGCACCAAGAACTTCCGCCTTGGCTTCAGCTACATGCCGCCTCCGGTCAAGGTCGAGAAACTGCCTCTTGGCGCAGCCATGGTCGCCTCCTGGAAGTTCAACGTGAAGAGCTCTTCGCTCATTGTTGAAGTGGTCAAGGGGATGTTCACCCATCACGTCTCGGTCCGCTCGCTCAGTGGACCCATCGGCATCGGCCAGCAGGTCCATCAGGCCGTCGAGATGCCGGGCTGGATGCCGCTGATTGGCCTGATGTCCTACATCAGCCTGAACCTCGCCATCTTCAACCTGCTCCCCATCCCCGTGCTCGACGGTGGCATGATCACCTTCCTCGCGATCGAAAGCGTGATTCGCCGCGATATCAATCAGGAGATTAAGGAGCGCGTCTACCAGGTAGCTGTCGTCTGCCTGCTGATCTTCGGAGCGCTGGTCATCTTCAACGACCTCACCAAGCTTTCGATCTTCAGCAAGCTCAAGCCCTGATGAAATTACAGCCACGATTTATAGTTCAATCGTGGCCCTATCTGGAAGGAGACACCCTTGAACCTTCGCTCATTTCGATTCAGCTTCCTCGCCATACTGCTTGCATTTGGCTTCATCCCTCTTTTGGCTGCCCAGACCGTGGCGCAGGAAACCGGAGCTAAACACATAGCTGCCGCAACCATTCCTTCTCAGAATTTGTTGCAGCCCTCCGAACTCGCACAGATGCTCCAGACTCCGCAAAAGCCTCTGGTGCTGCAAGTTGGCTCTCATGTCCTTTACGCCGAAGCGCATATCCCTGGTTCCGAGTACGTGGGAGCTGCGGGCACGCCGGCAGGAATTCAGGCATTGCGCGAGCGCGTCTCTTCGCTGAAGAAGGACCAGCTCATCGTCATCTACTGTGGCTGCTGCCCCTGGGGAAAGTGCCCGAATATGGGGCCCGCATTTGAGCAATTACATGCCCTCGGCTTCACGAATGTGAAAGCTCTCTATATCGCCGACAACTTCGGGACTGATTGGGTGGACAAAGGTCTCCCCGTTGCCAAGGGACGCTAGCGAGGAACAGATGAAGAAGGCGCATTCTGCGAAAGCGTTACGGAGGACTCCACTTCTCCCTCTTCTGCTGACGCTGTTCGCAGTCCCCTCGATCGCAGCCCGATCCGAAGTTGCACAAATGGCGGCGAAATCTCCGGGAATTTCTCATCAAGCACCCAATTTCTCGCGTCTCGATCTGCATCACAAGAAAATCGAACTTGCCTCGTACCGGGGAAAGGTCGTCCTGCTCAATTTCTGGGCAACGTGGTGCGCCCCGTGCCTTTTGGAGATACCGCAGTTCTCGGCATGGCAGAAGGAGTTCGGTTCGGACAAGTTTCAGGTGATCGGCGTCTCCATGGACGACGCCTCCCCCGAGGTCGTCCAGATGGTCTCTAAATTGAAGATCGCTTACCCGGTGCTCATGGGAGATGAACACCTCGGAACGGAATACGGCGGTATCCTGGGACTGCCCGTCACGTTCCTGATCGACCGCGATGGAAAAATAGCTGCTCGCTATGGAACGCCAGACCTCGCACAGCTTAAGTCTGACATCCAGCACCTGCTGCAATCGAAGTAGTCACCTCTGGGGCCGCGGATTCAAGCCTCCTGAAGCTCAACTAGAATCTCTGCTGCTGCCTTCCGCGCGTCGTCTTCGCGATCCGGAGGAAAGCTGATCGCCCCTACACGGGCATGCCCGCCGCCGCCATATCGCTCGCAGATCGCGGCAATGTTTACTAGCTCCGAGCCCGACAGCGGCGTCCACGGATTCGTCCCGACGGAGATCTTTACCCGGAAGCTCGACCGACTTAGTCCCACCACATAGGTCCCCTGCGGATGCAGGTAGTAGGGGATAAACTTGCTGTAGCCCTCGGTCGGCTGGTCTGTAATGTCGAACGTGATCACGCCCTTCGACAGCGTCGATCGCTCCTCAATCAACCCAATGGCTGCCCGATGCTGCTGCATCAGCGGCCCCAGCGGCTCTTGCACGAACGGCTGGTCGAGCACCTGTTGCAACCGCATCTCCGTCAGCAGTGGAATGAGCCTGGTCACCAGCGTTTTATCGGGCGAGCTCTCGATCACCATCGTCAGCTTCATCGCTGGCTCTGCCATCTCGACCGCCGCCTGGGCGCTTTCATACTTTGCACCGTCCACGATGTTGGCCCAATAGATCAACTCCGCCAGAGGCTCCGCATCGAAGCCGAACTTTGCCGTCGCCACGTCCGCAATCAGGCTCGTGCACGAGATATACGACGCATCATAAAAATGCCGCATCGTCCGGCTGCCGTCCGCCTGATGCGCTTCGAAATCCGCCTGATCTTCAGGCGTCATAAACGCGCTCAGGTGATGATCGAACCACCACGTTATCTTCGGCGAGCGGAAGTACTTGAAGTCGACAATCGCGTTCTCGCCATCGACAAACGCGCTTTCGTCGAACAGCGATCCAGCGCTATGCACAAGCCCGTGATAGCTGAAGTTGGTCGCTGTGCCGATGCACTCGCGATGGAAGCGCGTAAACAACGAAGCCGAGCAGGCTCCGTCAAAACAATGATCGTGATGAAAGATGCGGCAGTCCAAGGCAATATCCTCAATCCGGCAATCGCCCCCGATTTCACAAGGGAGCGAATCTTTAACGATAGACTCGCTTCCCACGCTGTCAAGTAAACGGCGGCGAAACAATCCGTATAAACTGCCCACATCGAGGCTCTTTTGAACGACACGCAACCTGACCAACACTCCCTCTTCTTTGGCGATGAGGGCCTGCGCGCCGGATGGGGTCTGCTCCTCTACGTCGCCCTGATTGCCGCACTCTTCTTTGCCATGCAATCAGCCGCCGGGCTGCTCCATCACACGCCCGCGCCAAAGAGTAGCCTGCCGCATGAGCAATCTCCCGCGGCGCTTCTTATCAGCGAATCGGTCTCGTTTCTCCTCGTCGCCTTCGCCTCCTGGATCATGTCCCGTATTGAGCACCGTTCGAGCGGCGAGTACGGCCTCGGCGGCGACCACAAGCTCTCCCGCTTTCTCGGCGGAACGGGCTGGGGCATTGCCTTCCTCTCGCTCCTCATCCTCACGCTTAAGCTCACCGGTCTGCTTGTTTTCGACCGACGACTTCTTTACGGCACAAACATCCTTCGCTACAGCCTCGTCTGGGTGGTCGGCTTCCTCTTCGTAGCACTTCTGGAGGAGTATCTGTTGCGCGGCTATCTGCAGTTCACGCTCACCCGCGGTCTTCACAGCATCTACGAAGCCATCGGCACGTCGAACAGCCGGGCTGTCAGCTTTTGGACAGCTGCTCTTCTGCTCTCCTGCGTCTTCGGCCTGGGCCATCGTTCGAACCCGGGCGAATCGCCCATTGGTCTGTTCGCTGCCGCTGTCGCCGGACTCGTCTTCTGCCTCAGCCTCTGGCGCACTGGCTCGCTCTGGTGGGCCATCGGCTTTCACGCCTCATGGGACTGGGCGCAGTCTTTTTTTTACGGCGTTCCCGATTCTGGCACGATGATCCAGTTCCACCTTTTCGCGACGCATCCTGTCGGCAAGCCGCTCCTCAGCGGCGGAGCCACAGGCCCGGAGGGCAGTCTCTTCATCCTGCCCATTATGGCGCTCATTGCCTGCGTTATCCTCTTCACGTTGCCGAAGTCGG
>JBDTDX010000283.1:0-5166 GCA_039922815.1 Granulicella sp. | reverse complement strand
AGTTCAATCCGCCCCATACAGCTTGTCGGTATCTTCTGGTTCGTGGCGACGGTTGCCGTGCTCGTGATGGGCTTTCGCGAGGCAATCTTCATTTCGCCAGCCGACGCTCAGCAAGGTGACGTAGGGCGCACGTTTTACTATCACGTCCCTCACTCCATGTGGAGCCTCCTGTTCCCCTATATCAACTTCCTGGCTTCCCTCGCCTTCCTCTACTGGCGGCGGCGTGATCCGTTGAAGGCGCTGACCGCTGATGCCTTGGCCATCGCCTCTGCCGAAGTGACTGTGGTTTACGCCACCATCTGCCTCGTGACGGGCAGCATCTGGGGCAAAGCCGAATGGGGAATCTGGTGGGCATGGGATCCACGTATCACCAGCATGCTGCTGCTCTGGTTGCTCTATGTGGCCTACCTGGTGACACGGCGGCTCTCGTCCACTGGCCAGGTCCCAACGCTTGCAGCGGTGCTTTCCATCTTCGCTGCGGTCGATGTGCCTATTGTCTGGATGTCGATTCGCTGGTGGCGGACGCAGCACCCGTCTCCTGTATTCGGCGGAGGCCCGGACTCCGGACTCGATAAGTCGATGATGCCTGCCTTTGTCTGGAATATTGTCGGCTGGGGAATGTGGGGCATATTCATCATGATGTACCGCTTCTTCCTGGAACGGCGGAGACAGATCGCCGAACAGGATGACGCGCTCAGCGCACTTGAATCCTCACTGGAGTTGACCCAATGACCTGGCACAGCTTCTTTGATATGAGCACCATGGAGGAGCGCCATCTGGTCGCTTCGTATGGCTTCATTCTCATCCTGCAAGTGGGTTACCTTGCCTGGATCGCATGGGGCTGGCGAGCCTTCAAAAAGCCTCGCAACTGAATATCGGAATATCTATAACGCACCCCCTCCTTAGCAAAAAAGGGGCAACGAAGTTGGAATGATCCAGCGTCGTTGTCCCAGGAGGCTACTATGGACATCGTCTGCGAGACGTCTCACTACGTTTATAGACACGTCTGCTAGAAAAAGTTTTGTGGCCCATCAAAAATTCTTCTGTTCATGAAATCGCTTTTCAAAAATGGCTGGCTTGCCGCTCAGCCCTGTCACCGCTAGACTCGCAGAAGTGCCGATGCCTCTTTTCCGTCGTTTCGAACCTTGCCGACTGCTCGCAGCTGTTCCTCTGCTGCTGCTCGTGGCGACCGCAGGCTGCCGCCGCCTGAGCTTTCCCGACGTCCCCGCCGGCTACCGCGAATTCGCCTATGTGAGCAATAGCGCCAGCAACACGGTCAGCGTTCTCGACCTCGTCTACCTTCGGCAGGATCGAACACTGCGCGTTGGAGCGGATCCTTCAGGCATGGCCGTCAACCCGGTGCGAGACGAGGTCTACGTCGTCAATACCCAGTCCGGCTCGGTCTCCATAATTGATACGAATAAAAATGATGTGGTCGCAACCATCCCGGTCGGACGGCTACCCTACGCGATCAGCGTTGATCCCGCGGGTCGTCGTGCCTACGTTGCCAATTCCGGCTCGAACAACGTCAGCGTGATCGACCTCGGCCAGCGCCGTGTCCTCGCGGTTGCGGGCGCCGGAGAAGAACCGGGCCTGGCGCGCATCGCCCCGAATATGCGGTCGCTCGTGGTCACCAATCGCGGGAGCGGCAGCATCTCGATTTTCGACGTCGCGGCCGAGGACGCGACGAACGCCGACAGTACGCCACTGCGTCTGCGCTCGACCTTTACAGGCTGCCCTGGCGCGACGGACGCGGCGATCCTGCCCGATTCTTCGAAGGTCTTCGTTGCCTGCTCCAGTGGACACCAGGTGATGGCGGTCGGACTCGCCATGGACCCGGCATCCTGGGCGGTCAAGCACGACTCTTCCCTTGCGACGGACCGTATGCTGACTTTTCTTGCAGTCGGAGCGACGCCCGTCCACCTCGCGCTGAAACCGGATGGCGGTGAGATCTTCGTCTCCAACTTCAACTCCGACAGCATCTCTGAGATCGACACCACGCATAACGAGGTTGGCGGCACCTACATGATCGGGAAGAATCCCGTCCGCGGCATCGTGAGTGGCGACAATGGGCGGCTTTTCGTGTCGAACTTCGGGGCGGATTCGATCGGCATCTACAGCATCGACGACGGCAAGCTCGAGGGCAGCGTTCACTCGGGCTTCGCCCCGGACGCGCTCGCCTTCTCAGCCGATGAGCACCTGCTGCTGGCGGCGGATGCCCATTCCGGCGATGTCGCGGTCTTGCGAACGCAAAGTACAAACCCCCAGGGCGCCGCGCTCTTCACCATACTTCCAGCGGGTGGGTCTCCCAACAGCATTGTGGTCAAGGCGATGCAGGGCAAAAAGTAGCCGGCGTATTCACGGCAATCCAACCTCTTAAATCTGACACGGCTAAATCTTACGTGCGAGCACCAGGGTGATGTCGTCCGGCTGCTCCTCTGCACCGATCCAGGCGTCGAGCGCGTGCATTACCTGCGCGGAGATGACGTGCAGAGGCTGATCGCGATAGCGTCTCACCACCTCAACCAACCGTTCCTCGCCGAAGTCGCCAAAATCATTCTCAGGCTCGGTCACTCCATCGGAATAGGCTACCAGTATGTCGCCAGACCTCATCTGAAAACGGCCTTCTTCGTACCGCACTCCGTCCATCAGGCCGACGACCGTCCCCCCCTTATCGAGCCTGCGGACGCTGCCATCCTGGCCAAGCAGGAGCGGCGGCAGTTGACCAGCGTTCGAGTAGGTCAGCCATGAGGTCGCCGCGTCGTAGTGGCCGAGGAAGAGCGTGGCGTACTTTTCCGGCTGGGTATTGCTGTACAGATGCTGATTGAGGGTGGCCATAACGCGGCCCGGGGACTCGAAGAGCCTTCCCATATACTGCGAAACACCCTCGTGACTGACGATCATTCCCGCGTCTAAGGAGGCAGAGTAGATGAGCCGAACTGCGGAATGCAGAGTCGCCATTAGCAGCGCGGCGGAGATTCCTTTTCCGCTGATATCGCCCAGAGCGATGCCAACGCCGGTCTCTATGCGCCCTGACAGGCTTTCAGGATCATCTTTGTAGAAGACAAGGAAGTCGTAGTAGTCGCCGCTGACCGAGCGCGCGGGTCGGCACACGCCATGCAACTCGAGCGTCGCCAGGTCGCGCACGGCCGTCGGAAAGAGGTTGGCCTGTACCTCCTGCGCGATGGTGAGTTCGTTCTGCAGGCGCTCTTTCTCATGCTGTTCTGAGAGCAAACGTTGAAGCGAGACAGACATCCGGTTGAAGGAGCGGCTAAGTTGGGCAAGCTGGTCGGTGCGCGAGACGGCGATGCGGTGGTTCAGGTCGCCGCGATCGATCGAGAGCGTGGCTTCATAGAGATCGTGGATGGAGGCGGTCATGGTGCGGCTCAGTCGAATAGCCATGGTCAACGCGAGAATTTCGATGAGCGCAAACAAGATGCAGAGGCCAATCAGGCCGATGCGAATGGCCGAGGTCACGATGCCGCTGAGCGACTCTCCAAAGAGCTGCAGGTAGAGCAGCCCGGGGCGGGAATCGACCTCAATGGGAACGCTGTCGGGCTTGCCCGTCTCCCAGTCGGTAATGGTGATCGTCGAAAGAAAGCGGACCCGTATATCGGCTAGATTGCGTGCTGGCGGTTCAACACCGCCGGAGACCGAGGAATATTGCGATGTGTTGCGTTCGCTCGCGAGGCCATCACCCTCCGCCTTATGGGCGAAGATTTGCGCGCGGCCAAGTCCCTTGGCCATGATTTCCAACAAGGCTCCGTCAACCGGAAGATGGCTCACCATGGTGAGGCGGCGGCCGTCGAGCAGCCGCTCCCGATGGATCGCGACCAGGTACAGTTTTTCACCGTCCAGAACCACGCTTCGGAACATGTCATCCTTCGGATTCATGGCCCAGGCTGGCAGTCCAAGGGGTTCCGCGGGGCGCGGCGGACCGGGCATCACCTGCGGAACGCCATTGATAAACTCCTCCAGACGGGGGCGCAGGGAGGTGGTGCTGATCGCTGCTGCAGCGGCCCTTTCCGTGACAGTGAAGGGGGTTCTAAGGCCCTGGAACGGTCCTCTAGGCCCTATCTGCCCGCTTGGCCCGTTTTCCGCTGGCGTGTTCAGTCCGTGGGCGATACGGATGGTCAGGGTTGAGTTGTCGGTGCTCATCTGATCGAGTTCCGTCTGCATCCGGTTACTGGCCAGGTGAATGGCGAACTGTCCAGCAGCGATATAGGCAAAGATGGTCGCCAGAGTGACAAACAGGACCACCGGTGCCAATCCAACGAGTAGATAAGTGATGATGAGCTTGTTACGCAAACTCCACAGCATGCGCTTCCGGATGATGCGGACAAGCAAGGGAAGGCCAAGGGCAAACAGCACGACTCCAATAAGGATCTGAAGCCACCCCAGCGAGGAGGAATCCATGGCAGGGATGAGGCGCAGAAGCCAGAGACCAATGAAGATGACAGCTAGCCAGACGAGGGCTCCGGACAGGCAGGATGGTGGGTTGCGCCGAAGCCAGCCAAACGCCCTGGTGTGTGGAGGGATTGCGAGAGAGTTGGGCACGCTCTTCAGGCCTCCATCTCGGCCTCGCGGGCCAGGCGCAGTGTATAACGAGTCGCGGAAAAATGGGCTCCTGCAAGCAGCAGAAGGCCGGAGAGGAAGGCCCACATCATCAGACCTACCGAGATGTAGAACGGTCCGTAGACGGACTGAAAGTCCAGCCAGGGCAGGGCAAGGATGTAGAGGACCTTTGCGCCTTCCCACAGCAGGCCTATGACGATTGCGGTGGGCAGCACGGCGCGAGCGGGCACCTCGCGATTGGGGAGGATCCAGTAGATGAGGAAGAAGAGCAGGATGCTGGCGATCCCGGCGGATATTTTGAGAGCGCCGATGGCCAGGAAGCTGAAGACGACGTTGTCGGTATGGCCGAAGAAGACCCAGGAGATGAGGTCTTTATGACCGGCATTCAGAGCAACGGAGGTCATGGCAAGCACACCTACTGCAAAGGCTAACCCTATTGAAACCAGTTGGTTGCGCAGGTAGGAGCGGTTTTCTTTGACGCCCCAGACATTGTTGAGGGCCACCTCAAGCGGGAGAAAGACGCCGGTCGACGTGATGAGCAGCATGACGATCGAGAAGAGCTGCGTGCCTTTGCGGGGGTTTGCCAGCAGC
>JBDTDX010000282.1:0-10155 GCA_039922815.1 Granulicella sp. | reverse complement strand
CGCCGACCAGTTCCGCGATCTCTACGCCGAAGCCAAAGCTGCCGGCCTCCGCCTCACCGCCCACGCCGGCGAATCCACCGGCCCGGTCGCCGGTCCCGCAAGCATCTGGTCCGCCATCAACATCGGTGCCGAACGCATCGGCCACGCCCTCGCCGCGCAACACGACCCTGAGTTGTTGGATATCCTCGCCACCCGCCAGATTCCCTTGGAGATCAACGTCACCAGCAACCTCCGCACCGGCTGCTGTCCCGACATTGACTCCCACCCACTCAAGAACTACTTCGACGCCGGCCTCATGGTCACCCTCAACTCCGACGACCCGCCGATGTTCGGCTCCGACCTCCTCGGCGAATACCTGCTCGCCTACGAGGCCTACCACTTCACCCTCGACCAGATGCGCGAACTCGCCGCCAACTCCATCGAAGCCAGCTTCCTCCCCCCCGACCGCAAGCTCAAACTCCTGGGCGCAGTCGAGCGTTACGGCTGGTAACCACTAATTAAATAGCGAAGCCCGGGTGCCCCCATCCTTCGCCCGTATTTTTGTTTGTCATCCCGCAGCGAAGCGAAGGTATCTGCTTCTGCGGTTGCTTCTTTGGCTTCTGCCGTTGTTTCTTTGTTTGTCATTCCCGAAGGGAATCTGCGATGGCTCTCTACACCAGCAGCCAATCTGCCCTAGCTATGCGGAGCAGCCAACGGCAGAACCGATCCCTTGCTCTTGCGATCCGGCGAGACACAGTTATAGCCGATGTACATCAGGTGGTTGAGCTGCTGACTCGTCCCAGCGAGCGGCCCCGAAGTATACGCGCACGCCGCACTGGCCAGCACCGCGCGGCCCGGCTCGCCGGTGTTATCGGTGCACGCCTCCCCCACTGTCATCTGCTTGTGCAGGTCCTCCGGCCACTTCTTCGGAGCGTAGCAGGCGCTGGTTGTGTTCTGCCCGGCGCTTGCGGTGCTCTGTCCAGGCGCACTCGTCGACTGTGCATTGGTCGATTGCGTCACCGCCTGTTCTGCGGAGGTCGATGGCGGCCCCAAAGCAGGCTTGTACATGAACACTCCCACAATCACCAGAATCGCTCCAATGCCACCCGCAGCGATCCGTCCCGCCTTTCCCGGGTCGAAGTAGGTCTTGACGCTTCCCACAATCGCAATTCCGATAAAGGCAAGCCCGGCAATGATCAAAAGCGCATAAGGCTGCGCGTGGAAGATGTCGTTCAGTAGGGTATCCATGGCCTACCCAGACTAAAGGGATCAAGCGAGTTGTCAAGAGGTATCCCTGAAAGCTCCGCAATCCTTGACTTTCGGAACACCCGGAAACAACGGACATCCCATAGCGAACGCATCAGGCCGAACCCTGGAGCAGTAGCAGTTGGTGTAGGCTCTGCCGTCTCTTTTGATTGTCATTCCCGCAGGGAATCTGTATTTGCCTACCTCTATACCAACAGCAAATCTGCCCTAAGCTACTCCTTCACCCGCTTCGCCACCAATGCCTCGGTCGCAAACCCACCTACATCGCGCGTGAACTTGATCTCATCCCCGACCAGCGTTCCCTTGTATGCGATAACGATGGCATTGCCATCCATATTCAGGTTCTCTGTAAAGGTGATCGTATCCCCCTCGATCTGCCCGTCCGTAATGTCGCTCGAACCGTTCGTGCTAACGGCCTTGCCTGTCATCTTCGTCCCATCGACGTGAAACTCGTACGTATACGTCTGCTCGCCGATCTGCGTGCTGAAGGTGGATGTCCATTTGCCGTTGAAGTCCGCTGCGAGAGCGCTCCCCACGGCAAAGACACAAAAGAGGAGCGCTGCGAAAACTTTGCGCATCATAGTCGGTCCTTTCGAGTGCTTGCGCACCTACTGCCTGCTCGTCGAAACAACCCAACTCTACACTCACCAGGCCCCACCGTCACCCAAATCCCGAGCGGCGGGTGGGGTGACCGTCTTACGCCTTCACAACCTCGCGCAACTCCTGATTACGCATCAGCAGCTCCGCCACAATCCGCTGCAGCCGCTCGTTCTCAGCCTTCAGATCCATCACCCGCTGTTCCATAGAGCCTTCCTCCAAACTCCGCTTCTCAAAAAAGTTGATCTCGTTCATCCATCCCTGCTCTTGCCTGAGTTCATGCCCGGCGATCTGCCGTTCCAGTACATACGCAGCCCTCATCATTCCGTTGCCGTTCCCATTCCCGTAGCCACCGGCTCTTCACAGGGATTGCACCGCCATCCACCCCGTCCCCGCATCCCCGACCGAAACCGTTCGCGCTGCTCCGGCGTCATGCCTTCCCAGCGCTCCTTCATCTCGCGTCCCCAACGTTTTCGACCGCCGCCGCGATGTCCCGGATGAAAACCACCCAGCAGCAGCTTGCCCAGCACAAACAGTCCCAACCCCTGCCAGAACGTAATCGTCGTCAGCCCGAAGATCGACGGCATCAGCCAGTTCCACAGATGCATCACCACAAATCCAAGCACCGCACCCGCGACCACAACCATCACCAACACCTTCAACACGTGTAAAAATCCATGCCTTCTCATCGCTTTGTCCCTCATCACTTTCCGTAGTCCTCGTACGTCTCCTGCAGCCGCTCTCGCAGATGCAGCACCGCATACCGCTTCCTCGACAGCAGCGTGTTCACACTCACGCCCGTCTCGTCCGCAATCTCTTTGAAGCTCTGCCCCAGCACCTCGTGCGCCACAAACACCTCCCGCTGATTCTCCGGAAGCTCCTCAAGCGCCTCCTCCATCAGGTCGATCAGCACATTCCGCGCAAACACCGCATCCGGCCCAGCCTCAGCAGAAGGCAGCAGCGACTCCAGCGTCACCGTCTCCCCCTCCTCGCCAACCGGCTCACTCAGCAGCACCGGCCTCTGCTTCCGAAACAAATCCGTAATCCGATTTCGTGCCACCCGGTAGAGCCACGCCGTCACCTGCTCCATCGGCTTCATCATCCGGTACGCCGCAATCAGGTCGTAGAACACATCCTGCAAAATGTCCTCGGCCTCACCCGCATCGAGCACACGCCGACGAATAAAGCTCCGCAGCCGTGGCTCATCGCGCTCCAGCGCCTCCGCGATGAACCGGTCCTGCTCGTCGATCGTCCACTCCTGCGTAGCCATGCTCTTCCAATCTCTACCCATAGAAACGGATGAGCTCGCTAAATATTGTAGGAAATCTAAATTTCTTTTCCCCAACCCAAAACAAACGGGTGGCCCATCCTTCGCGCCTTTGCGAAGGGTGGGATCAGACTCACACACTCATCAGAAAAAGTTCAGCAAACCAGCCCCTACCGAGGAGCAGGCACCATCACCGCATTTGGGTCCACCTTCGGAATCCCGAAGTGTCCGCTCAAATGAATCAAATCCAGCGGCCGCAGATTTCCCTGCACCTGGATCACATTCATATCCCGCGGCGCACGAATCAGCACCATCAGATCGTCAATCTCCGTCCCGTTGAAGTGCAGCCAAAGATCCGTCAGCGTCGTATGCGGCTGTGCCGAGTTCGCCGGAGTCTGGTTGCCATTCACCAGGTGCTTCCATCCCGCCGCGTGATACGCATCGATGATCGCTCCCATCGCCTCCGGTGTATAAAACGCCGGCTGCGCATAGTGGTAAGAGTCCACAGAAATCCCCGTCAACGCCGCAGCAGCCCGCTGCGAGTCCATGCCGGATCCCTCAAGCAGGCTCTGTGCCACCTGCATCAGTGAGCGGTCAAAACTGAACGAAGTATGCGTCGCCGGCTGGTCCGTCAGCGAACCAAAATCCTGGCTCGCTCCCAGCGGCGGCGTCGGCTGCGACCAGCCAGCGACCGGCAAGGCAATCAGAAGGGCGAAACGAAATAAGCGCACGCGCACATTCATCGGAGTAACCCCTGCTCTCTTAGACACAGAATTTCGTCCAGAGTTCCACGAGATTTTCCTATTTTTCAGGACGAGCGAATCTCGCCTACTGCGGACGCGGCGCGAAGTATCCCTTACGGGCGCGAACCTTGTACCGAGGATCGGTCGCCTGCAGATAGATCGTCCGAAACGCGCCATCCTGCTTGAAGTCCGCCGGGCGATACTCCAGCGAATACTGGCTGCGCAGCTCCTCTTCGATATTATGAAAACCGGTCGCAACGTCTTCAATGCGCGTCGGATAGAACGCCTGCCCACCCGTCGCCTCGGCAATCTCCTTAAGCACGTCGTCGCCGCGATCCTTGTTCGGGCTCACGTTCGTGCTGATCGCGTACACGATCGTCTCCGCTCGCTGGCACATCTTGATCGCATCGCTTTCGAGCGCGCGGCTGTAGTTGTCGTCGCCGTCCGAAACCACGATCAGCGCCTTGCGGACCGCGCCCTCTTCGCGCAGCGTCAGCATCTGGTCGCGGCAGGTCTTGTACAGCGCGTCGTACATCGCCGTTCCGCCGCCCGGCCGAAGCTTGTGAATGCCCGTGTTCAGCAGGTCGATATTGTTGGTATAAGGCTGCGCAAGATCCGTCTGAATATCGAAGCCTTCGATAAACGCGCGGTCGTTCTGATGCAGCACCTGCAGGAAGAACTCCATTGCCGCCTGCTGCTCAAACTCAAACCGCTGCCGGATCGAGCTGCTCGTATCGAGCATCACGCCGACGCGCAACGGCAGGTTAGTCTGCTGCGTAAACCGAAGCACCGCAATCGGCGGCTTGCCATCATCGAGCAGGCCGAAGTTTTGCTGCTGCAACCCGGTAATGAACTTGCCCTTCTTGTCCGTCACCGTAAAGATCAGGTTGACCTCGTTGGCCTGCACCTTGATGGTCGTGATCGGCCCATCACCCAACGGGCCATTCGTGTCCGGAGCCTGAGGCGCTGTGCTGGCCGGAGCCTGAGGTGCGGTGGTCGTCGGGGTCTGCGGTGCAGTGGCCGCTGGCGCATTCTGGGGAGCCGCTACAGACGCTTGCGCCTGCGCAGCAGAAAGACCCGCCTGCAACAGCAGCGCGAGACCGGCCAGGGCCGATAAAGTTCGGGAAGTACGGACAAAATCGATCACGGATCGATTCTACCCAACCGCGCCGTTTGCTGCCCGCAGCTCGCCAAGAAAGTTCGTCAGCTCCACCGGAAGCGGCGCCTCAACCTCGATCGCCTTCGCCGTCTTAGGGTGCGTAAACGCAAGCTGCGCCGCATGCAGAAAATTCCGGTGCAGCTCCGTTCCACCCTCCGCCGGCCCAATGTGGTGCGGCGCGCCGTACAGCGTATCCCCCACCACCGGATGCCCCATCGACTGTAGATGCACGCGAATCTGGTGCGTCCGTCCCGTCTCGATCTTCACCTCGACCAGCGTGAACGGTCCAAATCGCGTCGTCAGCCGCTCCAGCACACGCACATGCGACACCGCCGTCCGCCCATCGCCGCGCCGCGTCGTCATCCGCGTCCGCCGAATCAAATCCCGGCTGATCGGCAGCGAAATCGTAGTGTTTTCCTTCGCAATCGAGCCATGGGCGAGAGCGACATAGGTCTTATGCACCGTCCGCTGCGAGAACATCTCCCCCAGCTTCCGGTGCGTGCTATCGTCCTTCGCCACCATGATTGCGCCGCTCGTCTGCTTGTCCAGCCGATGCACGATCCCCGGCCGCAACTCCCCACCCACCTCCGACAGCTTGTTGAAGTGGAACAGCAGCGCATTCACCAGCGTCCCCCGATTGCGCTCATCATCGGTCGAACCTGCTCCCGCATGAACCATCATCCCCGCAGGCTTGTTCACCACGGCCAGGTACTTGTCCTCAAACAAAATATCTAGCGGAATGTCCTCCGCTACCGCATGCAGCGGCTCCGGTCGCGGCTCACCCTCAATCTCAATCGTCTCGCCGCCCTTCAGCTTCTGCTTCGGCTTGGCAGCGCTTCCGTCCACCCGCACCTGTCCCGCATCGATCAGCATCTGCACCCGCGCCCTGCTGATGTCGGGAATCGCCTGCGCCAGATACTGGTCCAACCGCAGCGCCGCAGCCGCCGGATCGGCGATAAAGCTGCGCACGCCGTCCTCAAACTGCGTCTCGCCCTCATCTTCAAAATCCAGCACCGGCACAATCGTCTCCGGAGCCTCTTCCACGCCCCGCGTAGCCCGATATTCCGCTCGCACCGAGTGGTGTCGCTGCCCCTTCGGCAACATGTTTTTAGACGGCATCGTTCGCTTCCTTCTCTGCCGTAACCGGCGGCAGCGCAAGAAACAGCGCCGCTCCCACAATCATCATCATCAGCCCTATCCACTGCGCTGGGTCGAGCATAGCAGTCCCATACAACTCCGACGGCAGCCGCAGAAACCCAAGCAGGCAGCTCGCCCCTCCCGTCAACACCAGCCACAACCCAAACCCAAGCCCCGCAGCCCCGCGTCGCGGCATCCACCGCAGCAGCACCCCGCATAGCACCATCGCCACCAGCATCGTGTACAACTCCACCGGCTGCACCTTGCCCAGCATGTCATCCTTCATCGCGAGCAGCGACTGCGTCGGCATCCCATCGCGCGTACCCGCCACCAACTCTCCCAGGCTCAGGAAAGCCCACACCAGCGCGAAGCAAGGCCCCATCGCATCCAGAAACCCCAGCAGCGGCAGCTTCTTCCAGCGCAGATACACCACCATAAAGATCGCCGTCATCAACACGCCCGTATCGTTCAGCGAAGGCAGCGACAGCACCAGCAGCGGCGCTTCCAGAAAGCTGTGCCAGCTCCCCGCCACCAACAGCACCCGCGAAAACACCAGCGCGGCCACCACCATCGTCAGCGCCGCATCCCACACCTTCCCGGCGTCGAGCCGCACCAGCCGCGCCGTCCTCTGGCTCAGCGCCAGCGCAGCCATCAACCCCACCGCGGCGAACACGCCGTAGACAGGGATATGAAGTTGCCCGAACTGAAAGAAGGAAGAATGCACGAGAGGGGTTACAAGGGAACAACAAAAACCGACCCGCTGGGCCGTGCAGTGAGGCGCTGGTGAACCCGTCCTAAGACGGCGGGACCCTGCCGTGGCTCTTTAGGCTTTCCGGACTGGCGGACATAGCACACCGAGCCATATATACGAGCTAGGTCCCTGTTCAATGAATGTTGGTTCAACCAGCGTAATTCCCCACACCTGCTTCGCAGGCCGGTTTTCTAGGTTGGATGCTACCGTTACCCGCCCCGCATTGCAAGTTTGAGCAAGTCTCGCATTCACGTGAGATCAAACCAAAGTTGCGGTATGCTGGGCACCACAATGCACACCGCCTTCAGCGACTACGCCGGAATCGCCCTGTTCCTCTTCACCGCTGCCGTGCTGCTGGGCTTCCGATGGCGGAGCGCCCGGCTGAAACGACAGGCGCAGTTGCCGCCTCCCAAGCCTCCTCCGCTGACCGACCCCTTCTCGATGGGTCAGAGCCCACCTCCCGACCCCCCACCCAGCCCGTCGGCAAAAGCTCCGCCAGCCGTTCGTACAGAACATCGGCTGGAACGAGTAAGGGAACACAAGTTGAATAGGGTTAGGCTTAGCCCGGAAGCCAGAGAGGACCTACGCCGGGAGGAAGAGAAGGAGGAGCTAGAGTTCGGAGCAAAGGTGGCGGCCGCACCGGCCCCCTCTCAGCGCGTTACAAGCGTTGCTTACGCAGAGGCTTCGGGCAGCGTCACCGCGATGCCGCTCGATGTCCCCACAGTCATGCGTGTGCTGGTGACGATCGCGATCCTGGCGGCAGCGCTCTTCATCGTGCTGGCGCAGCATCACGATGCAGAGCAACAGAAATGGGCCTATGGCGCGATTGGAACGATCCTGGGCTACTGGCTCAGAGGCTAGGCCTCCGCATCGAGAGCCTTCAACGCTTTCCGATAACTAGCCAGCCTTCCGCGACCCCGCGCCCTCAAGCACCTCGTCCAGCATCTCCGCCAGCGTATCCGCCCGCGAGCGCAGCGAATGCTGCGAGTGCTGCATCGTACCCGTAAGCTCGTCGTACCGTGCCCGCATCATCGCCAGTTCGTCGGCAATGTTCAACGACGCCAGCACCGCCACCCGCAGCGAGTCCACCGTGTTCCCATGCGCAGAAACCGCGCGCATCTTCGCATCGACGATCGCCGCCAGCTCCTCAATATGCGCCGGATCGGTCCCACGCAGGTGATACACCTGGTCATAGATCGACACATTGATCGACATATTGATCGACATATTGCCCGACTGGCTTGCCGATTGCGCTGCCTGCGGCACTTCCGCGTTCTGGTCCATACTGCCTCCTGGCTTCGCCACTAGAGCAGTTCATCCATCTGCGCCAGCATCTTCTCCACCCGCTGGCGAACATCGCTGCGTTCCTTCTGTAGCGCCTGCAACTCGGTATTCGTCTCGTCCGTCAGACCGGACTGCGTGGAAAGCTGCTCCCGCAGGCTCGCGACCTCTGCCTCTGCTGCTGCGCGTGCTTCGCGCTCCCGCTTTACAATCTCAACGGCGCGCAGAACCTTCTGCTCAAGCGCCTGAAACTCATCCACACTGATGCTTGCTGTACTCATATCAGAAGTATAGAGGGATGCGCCGTGGATATCCGCGCACAAACCTTCGCAGAGGAATCACGCAAGATTCATATTGCAACGCAACAACGCAACCCATTCAGCTCTGCGAGAGCGAAAGCGTATTTCCATCCGGGTCCTTGAACCACGCCACCCGCGCCCCATTCGGCGCAGTCCAGATGCCCGCCGCATCCTGCTCCAGATACGCATACTGCTCGAAGACGATGCCCACCGCGTTCATCGCAGCGACCGTCTGCACCATGTCCGTAACGCTCCAGCCAAGAATCGTGTAAGCCGCAGGAGTAAACTCTCCCGCAAGAAAGATGCGAATCGAGATGCCGTTCGCCTTCACAAACAACGCGAAAGCATCCGCGCTCACCTCTTCAAGACCGAGCAGGCCAACATAAAACGCTCGCGCCCGCGCAAAGTCTTTCGTCGGAATAAAACCAAGGACAGGGCGTTCGTTCAGCATCGATCCCCCTCGCACGTTCCCAGCGAGAGTCAGATTAGCTTTTTTTCGCATCCGTGGGAAGCGTAGATTCCGGCGCGCGAATCACCCCGCCCAGCGCCCGCAGCGCAGCGATGATCGCCGACCACCACCCCGTCAGCTCCTCCTCGTTCAGCGTCCGCTCCCGCGACTGAAACACACACCGCAGCAGCAACGCATAGTGTGCCAGCGGTACAGAGCGCCCCTTCGCATCCCGGAAAATCTCCACCGGCGTCACACTCGAAAGCTCCGCAATCCCAATCCCCTCGATCGACGCCGCAATCGTCTGCCACTGCGTCGCGTCCGGAAACGTAAACGAGAAGTCACGGTCCACCGCCTGAAAGCGCGAAAGCTCCCGCGCCGTCACCTTGCGCAGCGGCAGCGCATACAGCCGCGCCAAATCCACCTCCGCCAAAAACACCGGCTGACGCAGCTTCCGCTGCTGGGCCTGGGTCGCAGCCAGCTCACCAAAGAAAGCAATCGGCGCATCGCCAAGCACCACAGCAGCCGAGCGTCCCGTCTCCAACCACCCCGGAGCCTCCGCGCGATACACCACCTCGCCCCCGCCCAGATCGAACCGGCCCAGATCGAACAGCCCCAGCAGCGCCTCAACCACACCCTTCAGCTCATAGAACGGAGCATCCGCCACCCCCGCCAGAGCCGTCGTCCTCACCGCACCCGTCAGCCCCAGCGAAAGCCCAGCCGACTCCACCACCGTCTCCGTCGATCCGGTAAATACCTGCCCCTGCTCAAACAGCCGCACGTCCTTCACATCGCGGTTCAAATTGTGTGCCAGCATCGTCAACATCCCCGGCCCCAGCGAAGGCCGCAGCAGCGTAGCCTCCTCCGACAGCGGATTCTCCATCGCGACCGTTCCCTTACCCGCAGCCGCAAACAGATCGCTATCGCCCTGCGAAGCAAACGTGCTCGAGATCGACTCGCTATAGCCCAGCCCCAGCAGCAGCCTGCGCACCGCAGCCTCCTTCGCCGCCATCGGATGCGCCATCACAATCCCCGGCGTCGGCAGCGTATTCGCAAAGCGGTTGTAGCCGTAGACCCGCGCCACCTCCTCCACCAGATCAATCTCGCGTTCCAGATCCAGCCGCCAGCTCGGCAGCTTCGCCAGATAAATATCGAACCCATGCAGCAGCAGCTCGCAACCCAGCGCCGTCAAATACTGCGCGACAATCTCCTTCGAAATCCCCGCCGC
>JBDTDX010000281.1:0-7632 GCA_039922815.1 Granulicella sp. | reverse complement strand
GCAACAGATCCCCGGGATTTCCTGCACGATACCTGTCTTCGAAATCCTGCGGCTCTCCGCCCATCAGGTTGTAGACTTCCTGCCGGTCATGCGCAAATGAGAAGTACCCCGCCAAGTCGATCGTCAGGCGAAGATCGACCGCGCCAGCCAACGCAATGAGTCCGTGGATCGCCACCTTTGGCTGCGGCTCATACAGCGGGCTGTTTGGGTCTATGTGGTGCCGTCCAGCCAGCCAGTAGGCAAGATGCCCTCCAGCGGAGTGTCCCATCGCCACAACGCGGGAGAGGTCCAACGAATAGTTTTTGGCCAGAGTTGCAACATGGTCGAATCCCGCAGCGGCATCTTGAAAGGTGGCTGGCCATCCGCCCCCTGTGGCGCCGCACCGGCGATACTCCACCGACCACACGGCAAGGCCGTCCGCCTTCAGAGCCGCGCACAGATGTCCCGCATACGCGAGGTTATACTCGGATTGCCACCATCCCCCATGAAAGAAAACCACTACGGGAAACGGCTGCGAGCTTCCGGTTGGCGATGGAATCCACAGATCTCCAAATTGAGACGCATCCTTTCCATAAGGAATCCGTTGATCTGCGACAGGTGGAATACGCGTAAAGATATCCATACTAGGATTGACTGTTTTACGGCTCCGCTGGATGGGCAAAAAAACATTTAGGTAGACTTACCTCTGACTACCCTGGCATCCGGCATCCTCTTGCTTCTCGCGGCACTGACCTGGCCGATGCTCTACCCAGTGGTTCCCGCTCAGGAGACGGCACGCATGCAAGATTGAGAGCCGCCGCCAGCTTAATTGGTAGAGGGCCTGGCCGGCTTTACCGTCTCCGGCGCGACCGGCAGCGTGTAGATCACCTCGCCCGGACGCGCGTAATGCAGTTCCTCGCGCGCCTGGTGCTCAATCGCGCTCGGATCGTTCTGTAAACGTTCGACATGACTTTTCAGCAGATCGTTCTCGTGCCCAAGCGTCCCAAGTTCCTTGTCGAGCATCACCGCATTCTGCCGCTTCTGTTCGTAGGCAGTCAAACCGTTGTGCCCAAAAATAACGTGGTAGCCAAGTCCTATCGCCAGAAGCACAGCAGCTGCTGTGGCGACACGACGCCGACTGGCATAGACCTTCTCCCAAAGGAGCCCATGAGTGCCGGGTTGGTCGTTTCGGGGAGCGGGTTGATTTGAAGAAGACACTAGTGATGAGTACAAATTTGTCCGCGCCTTCCGTCAAGACCAAAAACCGCACAAACAGCAAGGGAATCTAGTTGGTATCTCACCAGCGACCGCTTGTTTGCGTTCGTCTTGTGCGAATTCCTCCGCACACGCTGCCCGGAAGCTTGTTATTCTTGATGTACCGCATGCGGATTCTCATCGCCATCTCGATCACCTGCTTTGTAATCCTCGCAGGTGGAGTTTTCTCAATGGTTCAAGCCTTTCGTGCGAATAACGCTTCAGCCAGACACCACCATCCCGACTCTCCTTTGGCGAAGGCAATGGCGCTTGAAAGCAATTCCTATCTCTCGCCACGCATCAGCAAGTCCGCATTCCGCGAACCTTCTTCCCACAACCTCACCTAGATCTTCCTCGAAAGGATTCTCCATGCAAACTGCCCTGCACGGCCATATCGAGCACACTCACCCGGCCAGCAACTTTGCCGATTCCATTCCAGGAAAGATTCTGCTTGCCTTCGCGGCAACCGGACTCATGGCACTGGCCGCACACGTATCGCTGCCGATTCCTTTTTCTCCCGTGCCTCTCACTCTTGCGCCCTTCGCCGTTCTGCTCCTCGGCATGACGCTCGGTCCGGTGACGGCCTTCGGCGCTATGATGCTCTACCTTGCTGAAGGCGCGATGGGCATGCCCGTCTTCACCCCGCAGGGTCCTGGCGGTATCGTGCAACTCCTTGGCCCCACTGGCGGGTATCTTTTTGCTTATCCACTGGCGGCGGCAGTGGCCGGTTGGATCGCCGGCAACCTGCGCGTTGTCTGTTCGTCACTTCTGCGCGGCCTGCTCGCGGGAACCGTCGCAACCAGCATCATCTTGTGCTGCGGAGCAGTCTGGCTTGCCGCCGTGCTGCATCTTCATGCAGAAGCAGCGTGGCAACTTGCAGTCGCCCCTTTCCTTCCTGGCGAGATGTTAAAGATCACAACAGCCGCAATTTTCTTCAGCACCACACGCCGCTGGCAGCATTCCTGATCTCCGTCCCTATCACCACCTAGTCTGTCCTCTAACTGCATTGCCCAAGGATCATCAGCACAATGACCGCTTCAGAAAAAAGTATTCCCGAAAATATTCATGAGATCAGCATCGCTCACAGCCCCGACTCCGATGATGCTTTCATGTTCTACGGCCTCGCCACCAACAAGGTCCGCGTCCCCGGCTACAAGTTCACCCACGTCCTCACCGATATCGAGACCCTCAACCACAAAGCCATCGACGAGCAGTTTTACGACGTCACTGCCATCTCCTTCCACGCCTATCCTTACCTTCAGGACAACTACACCCTGATGACCTGCGGCGGAAGCGTCGGCGAAGACTACGGCCCCATGATCGTCGCGCCCCGTAACCTCTCGCTCGACGAGGTCAAGAAGCTTCGCATTGCAATCCCTGGCACTCTCACCACCGCCTACCTCGCGCTAAGGCTCTTCCACCCCGACATTGAAACCGTCACCGTGCCCTTCGACAAAATCATCCCCGCCGTCGTTGCAGGCGAGTTCGACGCCGGCCTCATCATTCACGAAGGCCAACTCACCTACGCAAGCGATGGCCTCGTCAAGATCCTCGACCTTGGCCAATGGTGGCGCGAGCAGACCGGCCTTCCCCTCCCCCTCGGCGGCAACGCCATCCGCCGTTCGCTCGGCACCGAGGTCATGACCGTCACCACCAACGCCCTCCGCAACAGCATCCAGCATGCCCTCGACCACCGCGAAGAAGCACTCGAGTACGCCATGCAATTTGCCCGCGATCTCGACCCCGCGCTCGCCAATCGGTTTGTCGGCATGTACGTCAACGACCGCACCCTCAACTACGGGGAGGACGGCAAAGTGGCCATCCGCAAGCTCCTCGATATGGGCTACGAGCGCGGAATTATTCCTCACCGCGCCCATGTAGATTTCATAGGCTAATCCACACAGTCTGCGGGTTTTCCAGCCCGCAGACTGTGTTATTCTCAACCTGTGGATAGAAGCGTGATGCGTCGCCCCGGCTGACAGCAATCACCTTCAGAAATCGCCTTGACCATTCAAGTCGTTCCCCAAAATGGACGCGTAGCTCAGTTGGTAGAGCATTCGACTCTTAATCGACTGGTCGTAGGTTCGATCCCTACCGCGTCCACCACTTTCCAAAATCAACAACTCAAGCGTGCGGAATAGGAATTGCTTTTTTTCTTAGATATCCTGTGAGGTATCTACCCATAGATCCATATCACCACAGCAGCTATGGAGACCAATAGAACCGCTAAGATGACCATCAAACCGATGGGGAAACGACGAACTCTAACTTCGGCTTTCTGCTGTGACATAGCTATTGGATGCATAATTGCTCATGAACGCCACGTCACCAGGTTCGATCCCAACCACGTCCACCACTTTCTTTCTAATAAAGCAATGATTTGAAGACACCCGTTCCGCCGCTTTTCCAGTGGTGATTAAGCGAAATAGAGAGCGATGAGTTACACAGGGCTGGATTCTGGTCAAGCCATTTGACCCCTATGATTCGAGGCTATCTACGATAACAGCGCTTCTTCGAGAAGCGGCAAGTAGGGTGGGGCCACTTGCCGCGATGCATCAGCCACAAGCGAGCGCCTGTGCATGAAAGCCCATGCTTTCGATCGCATTGACGATCGAGGCTCCAGAGATGGATCGCGGGTCAAAGGTAACGGTTGCAATGGCGTCGGGATAGCTTGCCTGAGCGGCGATGATTCCCTTTTCTCGTTGAAGCAAAGTCTCTAGACCGACGGCGCAGGTGATGCAGGTGAAGCCGGTGACCTTATAGACGACGGTTTTCTTTTCACGCGCGGCTACGGCCTTGAGAGTGGCAATACTTCCGGCTTCAGCGAGGGTCATCAGACCTAAAAATTTTCTGCGGATCATTGTGTTTTCTCCTTACTTCGCGGCGGCAATGCCGGGCTCGTACTTCCAGGGAATCTGGTGGCTGGCACCGTCGGAGAAGCGAGTATCGGTGTAGTCGCTGAAGGCAATTTTTTTATCGAGGACGCCGGTTTCAATCATGAGGTCGCGGACCATGTCGAAATCGGCTTTGCGCGGAGCCAGAGGACTATAGGTGACCCGATCCATCGGCTTGGTGAGCGCCCAACGGAGCAACTCGGGCTTCTGGTTGTAATAGAAACGGCCCACGAAGTCCGCTGCATCCTCGCGGTGGGGCTTGCCCTCATCGAGCCAGAGGCCGGAGCGAGCGATTCCATCGACGAGAGTCTGGACAACGTCGGGCCGCTGGTCTATCAAATCCTGACGAACGACGAGGATACAGGACATGTAGTCGGGCCAGTAATCACGGGCCTGGAAGAGGACACGTCCATAGCCGCCCATCTCGGCTTGCGAAGGAAAGGGCTCCCCCATGACGAATCCGTCGATGGCACCGGCGGCAAGCGCGCCGGAGACATCGGGCGGTGCCATCTCGACCATCTTAATGTCGCCCGGCTTGAGACCCCATACCTTCATGGCACGAAAGAGAATCAGACGTTCATCGGAGAAGCGACTGGGAATAGCCACGGTACGGCCACGGAGATCAGCAAACGTTTTGACGGGACCATTTTTCAGGACCACCATGGCGCTGCCGTAGCGGTGTCCGAGATAGACGACTTTGATGGGCACATCCTGCGCAGCAAGGGCAATGGCAAGCGGCGCGACGATGAAAGCCGCCTGCACCTTGTTAGAAATAAGGGCTTCCTTCATCTCCGGAAAGCCCTGAAACATGCGCGGCAGGAAGAGCTCGCCCTTATCGGAGACCTTCGAAATGTAATCCGTGACAGGACAGGTAAGCTGACAGGTAACGGGAAGATAGGCGACGTTGATCTTGCGTTTCGCGAGCGGCTGATACTCGTTGAGTACGGCACCCCAATTGACGTTCAAAGAAGCGTGAAGCATCGAGATAAGGGCGATCCAACAGGTCGCATACAGAATGACTTTGGCTTTAGCCGTCATGGCGAAACCCCCAACGAACAGACTTGAATTGTTCGGCCGCACGGAAGAGCAGATCGAGTGCGAGGCCGATGACACCAATCAGGAGCATGGCGGCGACTACGAGGTCGTAACGCTTGCCGGAGTTGCGTGAATCGATGACGAGATAGCCAAGGCCGGAATCGACGGCAACCATCTCGGCAGCGACAACGACCAGCCACGCAATACCAAGCGCAATGCGGAGGCCGACGAGGATCTGGGGCATTGCAGCTGGAAAAACAACTCGCGCCAGCACTTGCGTGGGCTTGAGGCCGAAGTTGCGGCCGGCTCGGCGATAAACCATCGGCACGTTGGCAACGCCATCGATGCAGGAGACAACGATGGGAAAGAATGCGCCGAGAAAAATGAGGGAGGTGGCAGCGTGATCGCCCACACCGAACAGCAAGATCATGACAGGAATCCACGCAAGCGGGCTGATGGGGCGAAGAATCTGGATAACAGGGTTGACCACCTGATTGGCTGCGGGATACCAGCCGAGGATGAGACCGAGCGGGATGCCAATCAATGCGGCCACGCCAAAGCCCAGAGCAACACGGCGGAGTGAGTCGATGATGTCGTTCCAGAGAACGTGTTTCTGAAGTAGCTCGATCATCGCCTTCTCGACTTCGAGAGGCGATGGAAAGATCTTTGTGCCGGACCACCGGACTGAGACGTGCCAAAGCGCCAGCGCTGTAGCGAGCGCGAGCAGCGGCAGGATGAACCGTTCCCAGCGGGCTGGTGCGTCGAGAGATCTCATACGTGGTGAGCCAGTCCAATCTGCTGGAAGATCCCGTCGCGCAGTTCGAGGTAGCGGGGGGAGCTGATATCGCGGGGATGGGAGATATCGATGGTGACGATCTGCTGTATAGTCGCGGGACGTGCGCTCATGACAACGACACGGTCGGCGAGTTGGACAGCTTCGTCGATATCATGAGTAACAAAGATGATGGTCTTGCGTTCTGCCTCCCAGATGCGAAGGAGTTCGCGGCGCATGGTCAGCCGGGTGATGGAATCGAGCGCGCCGAACGGCTCGTCGAGCAGGAGCATGTCGGGGTTGACGGCGAGAGCGCGTGCTACTTCGAGGCGTTGCTTCATTCCGCCGGAGAGGTCCGACGGGTAGGATTTTTCGAAGCCTTCCAGGCCGACCATCTGGACGTAATGGGCGACACGCTCCTGCAGCTCTTTGCGCGGCAATCGGGAGAGGCCGAAACTGATATTCCCTTCCACGGTAAGCCAGGGAAAGATGCCACGCTCCTGGAAAACGAAGATGCGGCGCGGATCGGGACCATGTATGACTTCGCCGCCGGCTCGTACCTCACCGCACGTCGGGGAGAGGAAGCCGGCCATGATATTGAGGAGGGTTGATTTACCGCAGCCGGAGGGCCCGAGTACGCAGAGAAATTCGCCCTCGCCGACTTCAAGGCTGATGTCTTCGAGGACGCAAGTCTTCTTGCCGTCACGATCGAAGACCATGCCAACGTTTTCTACCTGAAGCGACGAGCTGATTGCGTGTGCTGCCACGCCTGATTGCACCGGTGTCACGCTAGTCCTCCGAATAACTCCACCGGAACGACTTGACTCGTTCAAGCGACCTGATTCCTATATCGAGCAGGAGACCGATGATTCCGATCATAACCATGCCTGCGACGACTAGATCGTAGCGGTTGCCTGCATTGCGCGCATCGACGATGAGAAACCCTAGACCCGAGTTGACGGCGATCATCTCCGCAGCAACGACAACGAGCCACGCGATACCGAGGGTGATGCGCAGACCGATGATAAGTTGCGGCACGGACGCGGGGTAGAGGATGCGAACGAAGAGGTCTACGGGGCGCAGGCCGAAGTTTCTACCGGCGTTGACGTAGACAGCGGGGACACCCCGGACGGCGTTCATCGCGGTAAGCAGGAGGGGAAAGAAGCTGCCTAGAAAGATGAGGAAGATAGCGGAGAGATCTCCTACGCCAAACCAGAGGATGGCGATGGGAATCCAGGCAAGGGGGGAGATGGGACGAAGAAGCTGGATGATGGGGTTGAAAGCCATCTCAGCCCGCGCGTACCAGCCGATGACCATGCCGAGAGGAATTGCCGTTACGACGGCAAGGCCGAAGCCCCAGCTTACGCGGAAGAGTGAAGCAACAATGTATCTCAGAAGCAGGCCGTGTCGAAGGAGGTCAATGATGCCGCCAGCTACGCCATATGGGCCGGGTAAAAGGCCGCCGGGATGGCGGTCGATGGCAATCTGCCAGAGAACCAGCAGCAGGGCAATGAGGATAAGTGGCCGAAGTCGTACGAGTAGATCTGCGAGCACCCTCTTGCGTCGTTCGTTCGAAGCCAAGATTACCGCCTCATCTACCATTGCCGATCAGAGTTTAACGATGGATTGAATGCACGTCGCCTCACAGTAAAGAACGTGGGGGAAACGTGTTCAGTCTGATTCTGATTCCTAGTGATG
>JBDTDX010000280.1:0-5293 GCA_039922815.1 Granulicella sp. | reverse complement strand
CTGCTCGACACCATGGACGCGACCATCTCCAGCGCCAAGGAAGAGAAGTCGCAGTTCGCTCCCCGCATCCACACCATCCAGATCCCCACCGACAAGATCCGCGACCTCATCGGACCCGGCGGCAAGGTCATTCGCGGCATCATCGATGCCACCGGCGTCAAGATCGACGTCGATGACACCGGCCGCGTCAATGTTGCCTCAAGTGATGCGGATGGTTTGGCACGCGCCATCCAGATGATCAGCGATCTCACCGCTGTTCCCGAGATCGGTAAGACCTACCTCGGCAAGGTCGTTCGTATCGCCGAGTTCGGCGCCTTCGTCGAAATCTTCCCCGGCACCGACGGTCTCCTCCACGTCTCCGAGATTGCAGAGCATCGCGTCAAGGAAGTGAAGGACGAGCTTCGCGAGGGCGATCAGATCCTCGTCAAGGTCCTCTCGATGGAAGGCAACCGCATCAAGCTCTCCCGCAAGGCAGTTCTGCGCGAGCAGCGCGCCAAGCTCGGCCTGCCCGAGCCGGGTGCAGAAGGCGAAGGTCAGAACATCGCCGCAGCCCACGCTCCCCAGCAGGATGCTCCTCTCAGCGAAGGTGTCGAAGACGACGATGAGGACTTCGACGACGAAGACGGCGAAGAGGGAACCGACGAGCCCAACTTCAACACGGCAGACGGCGCACCCGTCGCTCCGCAGGGAACTCCCGGCGCACCGGGTTCACGTCCTGAAGGAACACGTCGTCCCGGCAGCCGTCGTCGCCGCGGCGGTCGTCGTCCCGGTACGGGCGGAGGCGGCGCACCCCAGGGTGGCGGCGCTCCTCGCAGCTAATTCCTCTCTCCACTCACAAACCCAACCAGGGCCGCGCATTCAGCGCGGCCCTGGTCGTTTCTGCGTAAGCTATCTTCATGCGGCGTCGCCACGTCCTCGGATTCGCCCTCTTCTGCCTCCTCTCGGGCAGCGGCTGGCTCGTCGACAACGCTTACCCCAGCCCACTCCCCGCACTCGAGCGCCAGGCCCTGCATGATCTGGTCATCGCATTAGCAGCCGCAGCGTTCCTGATCTTCAAACGCCGCAGCCCCCAACCCATCCCACTCCTTCGCATCGCCACTGCAAGCATCCTCCTGCTCGGTCTGCCTGCGTCGTTGAACGAGCTGGCGCATAGCGTCTCTGCCACCAGCGGCCTGGCCCTCTTCGCCCTGGTGCCGCTCTTCCTCATCGTCGGAGCCATCGCCTTCAATCCATCAAGTCCAAACCCGCAACCCAGCCGCGCCCTCATGACCCCCGCCCTCATCGGCTTTGTCGGAGCCCTCCTGCTCCCGGCCTTCCAATTTCCCTCCACCACCCATGGAGCTTTCCTCTTCGCCCTCGTCTTCGCGGCAGCCCTCTCCACCGCAGCCGGCAGCCTCTGGATCTACACCCTCCTCCGCGGCCACGATCTAGCACCCGCCCTAGCCATCTTCTGCGGAGCCAACGCTCTCTTCCTCGGCATCGTCGCACCGCTCACCAGCCCCATAGTCTCCCCCGCAAGCTCTCTCCCGCACGAACTCCTCCGCGCCCTCGACCTCCCACAGCTCCTACTCTTCCTCTGGCTCCTCCGCGAGCTGGACCCCATACGCTTCGGCTCCCGCTTCCTTCTCGTACCCTTGCTCTCGGTCCTCGAAGGAGTAATCCTCGTCCATCCACCCATCGACCCGCGCCTCGGCCTCGCCGCTCTTTTCATGGCCATCGGCGGCGTTACGCTGCTCTTCGCAAACGCTCCGGCGGACGCCGAATCCCCACCCAGCCTCAACCTGCGTTAAGCGCAATCATCTTCCAATTTTCCAGAGCCCACCCGAGCAGTACACTGGGCATAGATGGCAGCCTCCATGTACATCGTCGTCCAGGGTGAAGACCCCGGATACGACATCTTCGTCAACGGCCGATCCCTCGCCCGTAACGAGGACGCGCTCGAGCGGCTAGCGCTACGCCTCGGCGTCCGTCCGCTGATTGAATTCTTCTCCGCCGACGAGAACTCGATGTCGCTCCTCATCGAAGAGGGTGCAGGCAATCCCGAGCTCATCAAGCGTCTTCCGCCCCCGCAGTGGTACGCGCCCGTGGACGGCCTCGCCACCGTCGAAACCCTGCTCCACACCCTCCGCGAAGAGCCGCAGCAGCTAGGCACCGAAGGCCCGCAAGTCGTCGCCGAACTCGACGAGTACGCCCGCGTGCTCCACAAGGCAGAGCAGGCCGGCCACCGCTGGCATCTCGCTGTAAGTTGGCGCTAAAGCTTATTCCTCTTCGTGGCTGCGCTCGTAGAACTTCTCAATATCCGCAGCCGTAGCCTCAATCTCGAACCCCGTAAACAGATCCGCGATCCGCTCGTTGGAGAAGCCCCGCTCGCGCAGAATCCGAATCTCCGTGCTCAGCAGCGCAATCGCGTGGCCCAGCGTATAGAGTTCGTCATCAGGCACCTGGATCGGCTTCTCCGTCGACCCCGCCGCGTCCTGAAGATCGCGCGCCGCCACAATAATCGTCGCCGCGGAATATAGCTTTCTCTCATCTGCCATCGCAAAAGCTCCTAATACTGTTACAAATTAGTGGCGTGTCTCACCCGGCCCAGCAGCTTCCATAGGAACAGCATCGCCCTCGCCCAGCTTGCGATGGAACAGATCGAATACCACCCCATAAAGACGGTATGCAAGCTCAGGATCGTACCGCGCTCCTTCATCCCGCATAAACGCGTGCGCCCCGTTCACCTCGTGCCAGCTCAAACGCGCATTCAACTCGTTCAGCCGCGCCAGCACTTGCATGCGTCCCTCCGTCGGAATATGCGGGTCTTGGCGTCCCCAGATCATCAGCAACTCGCCCTCGATATCCGCAGCGCGCGCCATCGAATCATCCTTCATCCCCTTGCCCAGACCGCCTTTGTGAATGTCCGTCGCATAAAAACAAGCCGTCGCCACCACATCCGGATTCATCGCCGCTCTAAACGCCAGGTGCCCACCGATACAGATACCCATCGCTCCCAGCTTGCCCGTGCAGTCGGCGCGTCCAGCCAGGTGATCGAGCACCGCGCGCGCATCCGCATCGTAGTGCGCCAGTTCCTTCGTCGTCTTCCACGCGTTTCCACGGTCAGACCCCGCCTGGTCATACGCAAGAATCGTGCCCGCCGGTTCAAACTCGTGATAGATCTCCGGCATCGCCACAATGTAGCCCTGCCCCGCCAGCAGTGCCGCCGTCCGCCGTATTGGCGCGGTTATCTGAAAGATCTCCGAATAAAAAAGAATACCCGGATACCGTCCCGGAGCCGCCGGACGCACAATATGAGTCCGCATCGGTCCGCTTGGCGTATCCAGCGTCACATGCTCGTCGTTAATGATGATCATCGGTCTCGCAATCTGTTGTTGCCGCCTAACCGTTCAGCAGCAGCTTCGATGATAGCGCGGTGCGCCCAGGTAGATACATATCCGCGGCAGGCGTAGCATTAACCCAGTTGTGCCGGAGGTTGTGTGCGTCGATATCCATGCTTCGTAGTGGTCCTTCTCGTTTTGATGACGACATGCATCGCTGCGAATGCGCAACTGATGGATTCAGGCAAGCCACTCGGCACCGTAGGCCAGGGCGATCTCCCCGGTTATCTAAAAGATGCTGGAGTGGAGCAGCGGTTGAACCAGTCCCTTCCGCTGGATGCCGTCTTCGCCGACGAGACCGGAAAGCAGGTTGCCTTTGGGAGCCTCTTCCACGACCGCCCTGTAGCTCTGGCCTTGGTCTATTTCAAATGCGCCATGCTCTGCCCCCAGGTGCTCCACGGCATGCAATCCGGCCTGAAGGCGAGCGGCTTCGTCGCAGGCAAAGATTACGACGTCATCGTAGCCAGCATCGATCCCATGGACACGCCAGCCGATGCAGCCAAAGCAAAGAGTGACTTCCTCGCAGGACTAGGCCAGAACAGCCCAGCCGCACAGGCAGGCGTCCATTTCCTCACCGGCCAGCCGCCGTCCATCGCAGCCTTGAGCGCCGCAACCGGCTTTCACTACGTCCGCATACCCGGCGCCGACGGCAAGATGGACCAGTTCGCGCATTCCAGTGTGGTCATGTTTGCGACGCCCGATGGCCGCCTCTCGGAATACCTCTCCGGCATCGACTACCCCAGCCGCGACGTGCGACTGGCTCTGGTCAACGCGTCCCATCGCAAGATCGCGACCGTGAAGGATCTCATCCTTCTCTACTGCTGTAACTACGTGCCCTCGTCAGGTCGATATACCGTAGCCGTCCTGCGCCTGCTCGGCTTTGCAGGCATGCTTACGCTGCTCGGCATGGGAGCGGGCTTCTACCTCATGGCAAAGCGCGGTCGCATTCCGCCCAGCGGATCAGCCGCCTGATGCAGCCGCTCTAAGCAGGCAGGAATCGCGACGGCGGAAAGCCATGCATCCGAAGACGGAAGCAGCCCAACGCCTCCTTATAATACAGCTCCGCTTCCTGCTTCAACCCATACTGCGGAGGCCACAGCGAAGGATGCGTGTGCCAGTCGAAGGCAAGCGCCGGCTGTGCCTTGTCGAACGCCTGCATGATGAGCGAAGTGCGCGGCAGGTGGCTCGGCGAGCTTACAATCTCCGCTGTCTTCCATCCATGCTCGTGCATAATCTGCGCCGAATAAAAGATGTTCTGAACCGTCGTCTGTGCCTGTGGCTCCTCGATCACATCAGCCGCCGGCACGCCCTGGCTGATCGCAAGCTGCGCCATCACATGCGCCTCGGTGAACTGATTGTGTGCCGCCCCGCCGGTCATAATCACCTTCGGCGCAACCCCCGCCTTGTACTCGCGAACGCTCTCCATTGTGCGCGCGCGCTGTTCCGGTCCCGGCGTGCCGTCAGGGTTCGCCGGATTGCCAAGCACGATAATCGTATCGAAGTGAGTCTGAGAGGTGTCACCAGCAGTAACGCTGCGATAGCTCACCGTCACGACCACGACAGCGATCAACGCAAGCAAAATCATAATCCGGACAAGAGTTTTCACCCGGTCAGGTTAGCAGCACTCCGCCACAAATCAAACCGCGCCGAATAAAAAGCAATATGCCCCCTTAGAAAACCCATCGGCTCCTAGCTGAACAAAAACTCCTTCGTCCGCAACTCCTTCACCGTATCCCTTAGCTTCGCCGCCTTCTCAAATTCGAACTTCTTCGCCGCCTCCCGCATATCCGATTCCAGCTTGCCGATAAACGTATCCAGCTCCTGCTGCGTCTCGAACTCCGGCACGCCCTCGGCATCGTCCGTCAGGTCGGCGTAGTCGGCCCTCAAGATCCCCGCCAGCCCCATCTCCAGCG
>JBDTDX010000279.1:0-4806 GCA_039922815.1 Granulicella sp. | reverse complement strand
CTCGATCTCGGCGGGGAGTCCACTCGGCCCGGCGCAACGCCGATCGCGCCTGAGGACGAGCAGGCGCGCGTGCTGCCTGTGCTCGTAGCGCTGCGCAAAGCTCGCCCCGATGTGATTCTCTCCATCGACACATTTCATGCGAGCACAGCGCGCCTCGCTGTCGAGGCAGGAGCAGAGATCGTCAACGACGTGAGCGGGCACACCTGGGACGCTGCCATGTCGCGGACCTGCGCGGAGCTGCAATGCGGGGTCATCCTGATGCACACGCACAACCGACCGCAGGAGTGGGCTACGCAGGCCCCGCTGCAGACTGCGGAGATCGTGCCGCTTGTGCTCGATGGCCTGCGCGCTTCGCTGACTGTGGCGCAGACTGCGGGTGTGGAATCAGACCGCATCGTGCTCGATCCGGGCTTTGGCTTCGGCAAGTTGGGGGGCGACAACTACACGCTGCTGGCTCATCTGGAACAGCTCCACGAACTCGGTCATCCACTGCTCAGCGGCACCTCGCGCAAAGGATTTCTGGGGAAGACTCTGGCAGCACTGCATCCCGGCCAACTGGTCTCGATCGAAGGCCGGCTCAATGCGACGACCGCTTCCAATGTCGCCGCCATTCTTGCCGGTGCGCACATTCTTCGGGTTCACGATGTGCGTCCGGCTGCCGAGGCCGCGTCCGTTGCTGATGCGATTCTGGCTGCCTGCTAGCCGCCCTGGCTATGACGGGGCCTTTCCGGTGTTGGCTGATTCCGGTAACATCAGGCCGCAGCGAAATTCGCATCGCTCCCGTCTCGAAAGAGAACGTCAAGGAGAACCATGAGCAGAATCCGCAGTATTTCCTCTATGCTGGCAGCCGTTGCCCTCGTCCTTCCCGCGATCGCCGTTCCCGCTCGCGCCATGGCCCAGACGCCGGTCGAGAGCAGCGCAGAGACTCAGTTTCAAATCGATCTGAAGGTGCCAGAGGACGCGCTCAAACCGTTCCTTCCGGCAGGCTTCACATCTTTTGTTGCCACGCAGGGTCCGGCCAAGGATTGCAATTTGCGTGTCGTCTTTATTGATCGCGTGACCATCAATTCGCCTGACGGCAAGCCGCTCGGCAAAGGCTCGAATCAGCTGGTGTACCTGGTAGCGCCCGCGAAGGACGCCGCCGGCAACAGCGTGCAGCTCGTCGTGGGTGGTATTACGGAAGACCCCGCCAACGCTCCCGGCCCCTTCGGCAACTACCTGCTGGCGACGACCCACGAGATGCGCCGCACCACGACAGCGGGCGCTAGCGGCCCCATCCTCGACACGCAGGACTGGAACTTCACAGCCAAGTCCGGCGAGCACCTTGAACTTCATGTCAAATATGAGAGGGGCAACGCCAACCTGCGCAAGGGTGCTGACGTAAAGTTCTACTCCGCGAAGGAGCCTGCGACCTACCAGATCTTCCACCAGGAGATGATCCTGGATATTCTGCGCAACACGACGACGAACCCTCCCGATCATGTCAAGGAGTTCTCGCTCAAGATGGGTGGCGGCAGCTTTGGCAAGCTCGTCAGCAATACAACCCCGGTGCTGAGCTGGGATAACGTGCTCTGGGCGAACCGGACGATCTCTAACCCATAGCGGTTAGGCGCTCGGCCAGAACTGGTGCGCCAACTGGTCGAGCGTCTGCGCGGGATCGTCCGTCAGGCCGGTATGGACTGCCGAGAGCTGGATCATTGTGTTGCGCGGCGCGACGAGCCAATGGAATCGCTCCCGCTGGCTTAGCTTCGCAATCGGCCCGGCCTCTGCGTCGCCTTTGCAGACAGCGCTGAAGGCCGCAAGCTGCTGGCGCACGCGATCCAGGTCGATCTCTGGCCAGAGCGCCTTCAGCCGCGCCTCTTCGAGGTACATGCGCGCTTCAAGATATCGCTGCTCCAGGCAAAAGAGCACAACCCCGGCGTTAACGAACTCCTCCCGCTCCACGCGAGGCACGACGCGGACAACTGCGTAATCAAATGAGCTTTGCACGGGCCGCTTTTGCCTCCTCGATGAAGTTGGTGCTCTGTAGCCGCCGGGTGAGGAGGGTGACGTATTCGGCCCGCCGCGATACTGCGCTTTCGCCGTCGCGCGCGAGCCATGCATCGGGCACCAGCGCGAAGATGCGGGTAAGTTCCGCTTCGTGCAGGACAGCCGCAGCCTTTGCAGCAGCTTCATCGAGCGCGCTTGCCCAGGGCAGAAGGATGTGGTCTTTGATCATGGGGAATCCGGAAAGCGCGCCACGCTCGCGGCTCTCCCACTGGTGCTGCCAGTAGAGCGCTGCGCCGTGGTCGATCAGGTAAAGCTGCTGCCGCTGCATCAACAGATTCGGGTTGCGCGGTGTGCGGTCCACGTTCGAGAGGAACGCATCGAGCCACACAATCGCCGAGGCTGTCTCCGCGTTACAGTGATCGCCCGTTGCCAGGTCGAAGGCGGTGGCCTCCTCGATGAACCGCATGCCGAGGTTGGTGCCAATGCTGGCGCGCAGCAGGTCTCGGATTTCGGCGTCAGGCTCGTTGCGGCCCAACTGCGAATCGACTTCGAGAAGCACCAGCTCCGGCACGGAGAGCCCTAGTGAGCGTGCGATCTCTCCACCGATCAGTTCTGCCACCAGCGCCAGGGGACCCTGCCCCGCGCCGGAAAACTTGAGGACGTAGAGGGCGCTGTCTTCTGCCTCAACCAGCGCAGGCATGGAGCCGCCCTCGCGAAACGGCGTTATATAGCGTACCGCTCGCAGTGTTCTCAGGCTCGACGCCTCCGTCAAAATCCATCCATTACGTGTCTCATCTATCTCCACAAGTGTAAGCGTTTCCTCGCGAAGACCGCCCATATGGAGCGGTGCTTCCGCAGCCGCCTCTTTCTCCAAGCAGAGCCTATTGCTCTTCGGTTTCGTCGGTATTTGCCGCAAGGGAAAGCGAGGGCTGCCACTCTTCATCCTCCATCGACTTCAATCGCATGGCTGTCGGTTTGCCCTCGGTCAGATCCTTCTCGCCAATCTTGAGCTCCCGCAATTTCCGCGACACGGAAAACAATCCTCCACGCCCCTCCGCTTTAACCAGCATGTCATCATAGGAGTCCCCAGCCTTACGCAGACGCTCGCCGAGGGTCAGAATCGCTCCATGCATTCCCGCGAGCTTTTCGTGAACACTGATAGCAGCATCCCGAATTTTCTTTGCATCGCGTGCGATCTGCGATTGCTGCCACCCGAACGCAACCGCCTTGAGCAGAGCGATCAGCGTCGTTGGGGTCGCCAGGAGAACCTGGCTGGAGGCACTGTACTCCAGCAGTCCCGGGTCTTGCTCCAGAGCGGCACTGAACAGCACTTCGCTTGGAAGAAAGCAAACGACAAAATCAGGCGACTCTGTAAATTGCTTCCAATAAGCCTTACCCGAAAGCGAGTCCAGATGGCTGCGCACCTGTCGGGCATGCGCGGCCATCAGCACGGTCCGTTGCACTTCGTCTTCGCACGCACTTGCATCGAGAAACGCGCTGAGCGGAGTTTTCGCATCTACGATGATGCTCCGTCCGTTGGGCATCTTCACGACCATATCTGGCCGGATTGAAATATCCTCGCCTCTCACAAAATGCTCCACCTCAAACGAGGCATGCTCGACCATTCCAGCGAACTCCACGCAGCGCCGCAGCTGCATTTCACCCCAGTTACCCCGCACCTTTGGAGCTCGCAGCGCCTGCACCAGTTGCGTGGTTTCCTTGCGTAGGTCTGTATGTGAACGTTGAATATTTTGTATCTCTGTCAACACAGCGGTATAAGCGCCTTCACGTTTTACCTCCAAATCGTGGCTATGGGTCGAGAGATTGGCAAGCGACACCTGCATCGGCCTCAACAGTTCCTCAATTGCCGTTTGTTTCTGGGCTAACTGGTGATTTGCGCCAGCCTGTTGCTTCTCCAGTTCCTTACTGGTCAACTGCAACAATCGCTGGCTATTCGCGTCGAGCGCATTGGCGGCCAGTGCTTCAAAGCTCTGCTTCAGGCTATTCTCAACATTCGTCAACGCGTCTAGCTTCTCCTGTGTCGCGTGTTGCTCGCTCGCAAGCTGGGCTTTCAATCCCGCCACTTCTGCGCAAGCAGCGCCACACGCCATCTGTTCATGGGCAAGGGAGGCTTCCCGCTGCAAAAGGAGTGCTTTCACCGACTCCAGCTCCCTCTCCCGCCCCTCAATCCGCTCCCGCAACACACCGATCGCGCCGCCGACCCGCAACTTTGCCAGCAGCCAACTCACTATGGCGCCCACCACCAGCCCCACTACAAGAAAAACAACCTCTGCTATCTGCATACGTGTGACTTTACCCCTTGTGCGCCATAGAGTGCGACTGCATCCTACCCCTATACTTTGTTCCTATACTGGCTTCGACGCGATCCTCTCTGCGAAAGGCTTTCTATGGCAACCCGTCGCGCTGTTCTCAAGAGCCTTGCACTCGCCTCCGCCGCTATGCTCAACCGCGAGCGAAGTATGTTCGCGCAGGTAACGGCAGCGGTTTCTCCCACGCCCGATGACGATCTGCCGATCCATGATCCCTTGCGGCCCAGCTACCACTATCTGCCCGCGCGCAACTGGATGAACGATCCCTGCGGCCCCATTTACTTTCGCGGCCAGTACCACCTGTTTCATCAATACAATCCCAACTCGGCGGTGTGGGGAGACATGCACTGGGCACACGCAGTCTCGCCGGACATGGTGCACTGGCAGCGCCTGCCGGTCGCGCTTGCGCCGACGCCAGGCGGTCCCGATGCGCAGGGCTGCTTCACCGGCAGCGCCGTCCTCTACAAGGGCCGTCCGACCTTCCTCT
>JBDTDX010000278.1:0-3229 GCA_039922815.1 Granulicella sp. | reverse complement strand
CAGTGGGCGGACTTCTCTTTACGCTGCAGCTTACGGGTGCGCTGCAACGGTGGAATGGTGCTGCGATTGTCTATGTATTCACACTGTTGATGCTGGGATCTTTTCTGGTGCTCATCAGCCTGATCCGGACTCGTGTGACGCGCTCGGAGAAGAAGGCGTTCGGGTTGCGCACGATGCTGGCGGGGCTCGAGTATGTGTGGAGCGCCAAGCTGCTGCTGGGATCGATTTCGCTCGACCTGTTTGCGGTGTTGCTAGGCGGGGCGGTGGCGCTGCTGCCGATCTTCGCAACAGAAATTCTGCATGCCGGGCCGCAGGCGCTGGGGCTGCTGCGGGCGATGCCTTCGCTGGGCGCGTTGGTGGTCTCCGTCATCATGTTGGTCAGACCGATCAAACGACGCGCGGGCAAAAAGATGCTGATCTGCGTTGGCATCTTCGGCGCGGCAACGGTGGTGTTCGGACTGTCGCGCAGTATGTGGCTTAGCCTGATCTCGCTGGTCGTTATCGGCGCGAGCGATATGGTCAGTGTCGTGGTTCGGTCGAGCATTCTGCAACTGGCGACGCCTGAGGCGATGCGTGGGCGGGTGAGCGCGGTGAACTGGCTGTTCGTCGGCGCATCGAATGAGTTTGGGGAGTTCGAAAGTGGGCTGACGGCTCACTGGTGGGGAGCGGTGCGGGCAGTGGTGATCGGAGGTATCGGGTCGCTGATCGTTACCGGATCGGCGGCAGTTCTCTTTCCGCGGCTGCGAAATGCGGACTCGCTGACGGCGGATTCACTGATGGAAGCGAAATGGAAGCAGACCATTGCCGAGCCTATCAACTAGGATGAGCAGGAGATCGGTGAGACTGGCCATGCAGGGCGTCTGAACGAATCTAAAGGGATAGAAATACGGAGGGGGTGCAATGGAAACTGGGAAGAAGGTTGCGATTGGAGCGACCCTGCTGCTGTTAGGTGCCGTCGGGGTGCGGGTCGGGCTGATTTATCACGAGCGGAATGCTCCGGAGAAGCCGGTTGCGAGGCCAGAGTACAAGATGGAGGACGACGACCTTGTCTACCTCAAGAAGAAACACCAGGATTCGCTGCCCAATGCGAAGGAGCTGATTGGATCGACGCTGTGGGTCTCTGCGGGCGGCCAGCTGGACTACTATCCCGACATAGGACACAAGGCAAACTACGCCAAAAAGGAGGGAACGCTGCTGGGAGCGACGCCTTTGGTGGTGACGGATGCGTTTGAGCAGGTGGCTCCGAAGTCGGCGACGTTCCGGATTCCGGGTGGGGATAAGCAGGTGCTGCTTGGGTTTACGCTGCCTAAATCAGCGGACCCGAAAGCTGTTTATGCGGTGCCGGTGGGGTACAAGGAAAACAACGTTTATACCTTCTACATCGACGAGATTTTCTTCTACGACGACCCTCACGAGCTCTATAAACACTGGGGTCCCGAGACATGGAAGGCCGTGGATGAGCACCGCGTGATGCTGGGGATGAACGAGCGGCAGGTGCAGATGGCACTGGGTCAGGTGTCGAAGAGTTTGAGCAATGATTATGGGAATCGGCTGGTCATTTATCCGAACCTGGGCAAGCCGTTCGCGGTGACCTTTGTGAAGAACAGGGTGACGGCGTTCCGGCCGGATCAGGGTTTTTAGGCTAAAAGTGTAGTGACAAATTTGTAGTGCTGTAGCTACAAAAATGTAGTGCTGTAGTGACAAATTTGTCGTTACAGCACTACAAATTTGGGTAATAACTTACTTGACTAATCAAGAATAAGTTATTACTCTGTTTGTAGTTTAAGCAGGGTAACGCCCTCCCGATTGGGCGGCAATGAGAAGTTGAAGTGAAAAATCTATCCTTAGGCGAGATAATTATCTCGCCCTATAAACCCTATGAACTGGTGAGCCTTCTGGCAATTCTTGAGCACGATGCGGCTGAGTTTTGGAATCTATCGTTAGCTCTGGCGAAGATTGCCGGACAACATACTACTTCTCGTGGAGAAGGTACATTCGGCAAATTGCGGGCGCACCTTAAGGCTTTGAACCTTCATGTTTCGGCTAGGGAACTACAAAAGAGCATTCAGAAGCTGGGAAAGAGTGAAGACTCTTCATATGAAGAATTTGAAGTCGAGATCGCTAGCCTCTGCCGAGTTATTTCTTCAGAATTGGAAAATAGAAAATTTGTATATATCGAGGCTGATCGTCAGCACTATCTGGCTCGGACTGGATTTGATGATCTTCTTGTTTCCATGTCATTTCCTTCAGCAGAAAAAGATATTTTGGCTGCTGGGCGTTGTTATGCCTACGGCGAGCCAGACGCTTGCATGTTTCATGCTATGCGAGCCTTGGAATACATACTCACGTCACTCCAAGTTAAGTTTGACGTATCCGATAAGGGGCAGTGGCAAACCACCCTTGAAGCGATTGAGGGCGAAATTCGTAAGATAGGAATTAGTAAAGTTCAAGGAGTGAAAAAGAGTGATGAAGACAGAGAAGCTGAGGCCTACTTCGGCAAGATAGCCTCACAGCTCGTTCACTTCAAAAATGGTTATAGAAACTATGTAATGCATGGAAGAGAAAATTACTCGGACCGTGACGCTAAAATGGCTTTGGATAGTGTGGAGTATCTCTTTGAGATAGCAAGCATCAAGCTTTCTGAGGTGTAATCCAAATATGACAGAAAAGCAAAAATTTGATGCCACGATGAAAAAGGTTCTTAGCGTGTCCAAGCAGGAATTGCAGCGCAGGTTAGAGGCAGAGAAGGAATCTAAACAGGCTGCAAGAAAGAAATAGCCCGGCCATTGCTGGTCGGGCTATATGATAAGCTGCGGTTAGTTATCCCTTTTTGGGAGATGGCTTATAGACAATCTCATGTTCGCTGATGCGAGGATGTTTATTTCCCCACTGTTCAGTCTTGAATTGCCCGGTACGTGAATCACGCGTAATGGGAATTGGTGTGTGCTTCATGATTGTTTGTTCCTTTCCGGTTAAACTTCATGGGTGGTTCCTCTCCGATTCGCGGTCATAACGCGAATCGTGAGGGGTGGCCTGCCGCATCCTTTCGGAGACAGGGAATCCTTAAGCGGTTTTATCCGCATACTGCTTGACTTTTTTGGGGTGTGCCGTTAGGCTAAGAGCAGTGGGACCCTCAAAAGGTCAAGCACAGTTCGATTTCTTCAAGGCTCACTTGCTGAAGGTGGGCCTTTGTGCTGCTCTAAACTCCTATTCACTATCACTGAGAAGG
>JBDTDX010000277.1:0-7557 GCA_039922815.1 Granulicella sp. | reverse complement strand
GCAAACCCGGCTACGAACGCTGGTAACTCAGGCGTAGGCGATCAATTCTTCTCTTCGCCTTCGTATGATTACGATAGTCCGACTACGTCTATCGGACGGAGCGGACTGGATCACACGCACGAGCTCTCGTTCGGCGGCTCGGCCACTCTGAAGTATGGCCCGCAGATCGGCATCATCGGCCACTTCTTCTCGGCAGCCGCGACCAACCTGTATCTCGATAGCGGTGGCACCAGCGGTAGTGGCACGGGTGGAATTTTCCAGACCGATGTCACCGGTGATGGAACGACGGGCGACATTATTCCGGGAACAAACCCTGGCTGGTATATGCACGAGGTCAACGGCAAGAACCTTAACAACTTCATTGCAAATTACAACGCTACACAAGCTGGGCAGTTGACACCTGCAGGCAAGGCACTCGTCTCTGCGGGGCTTTTTAGCCAGCAGCAATTGGTGGCTCTGCAGGCTACGCAACAGCCAATCGCAGCGTTTCCGGGTACTCATGCTCCTGAGGAGGCTTTCTATCGCAACCTCGATATCAGCATTGCTTATCCGATCCACCTGAGCCGTCTTCGTGAGGGTGTGGCATTGGTTCCGGGAATTGCGTTCTATAACGTTGGCAACTTCTCGAACTTCAAGGACTACACCGATGGAACACTCTCGAACACAACCACGGGCCCGAGCGAAGGTCTGTTGAATGGACCGAATACGTTTGCGGGTCACGATCAGAATCGCGTTCAGCGCGGCTCGGGTACGTCGGATATTGGCGGACCGCGGACAGCTGAATTCCAACTGAAATTGGATTTCTAACTTCTCTGGTACAGAGTTTGCAATGGCGAAGAGCTTCGGGCCAACCGAATTACTCTTATAGCCAATAAATGCAGGGGGTTCAGCTATATGCTGAACCCCTTTTTACCTTTGTGTTTTAAGGAAAACCAATTGCTTGCTTCGCAATAAAAATCCGGCAATTTGAAGAGCGATGGTGAGTGCAATCGATGTCGCCGCTGCCACCACGAAGATCGTATGTTGCTTCTCTGATGTCTGGTAGGCGATGGTATGAGCGGCTACTAATGCGAAGATCGCATAGTTACCCCGTTGCAGTTGCTTCCAGCGTGGCGTTCCAAGCCTTCTCATGGAAAAGTTATTTGAAGTTGCCAAAAGAGTGATGAGAATGAGGGCTCCGAGAAGACCTGTGTAATTCGCAAATCCAAAAAGATCATGACGGAGGGGAAAAGACTTGTGTTGATTTTGTGCGTAAACGTAGTAGAGCCAGGGTCGTCCGCGCAGGTGGACTAGTTGCCCGATGACCGAATGGACGACGCCAAGAATGCCCGCCCAAATGCCGATGTCTCTCCGCAAGTCTCCTGAAAGAGGATTGCGCCGCTTTCGAATGAGGTTCCAAGGTCCAATGAGCAGCGTGATCGCGAGAAGTACCAACGCAGGATAGGCTGTGGCGAAGCTGGCCCGGGTGATAGCGTCCCGATAAGGGCGCGTGCCGTAGAGAGCCGCGATGCTCACAGCGGAGAGTACGAGCAGAGGCAGATGATGCGTCAAAATGCGGTGCCGCATTCGAGCTTGTTTCGTTGCCGACATAAGGACATTAACTCATAGAAACTGCAGGGCACAAATTAGCAGCCGAGTTACGGAACTTTGAGCAGTTTTGAACCGTAGAGATCTACAGAGACCTGGGCTATCCCGCTACCCGGCGCATGTTGCGCTGTAGCAGAGGCCCGTTCGCAAAAACGAGGTTGTGTCATGAAGCTTCTTGCCGTCGCTGCCTGTATCGCAGCGCTTGCTCCGCTTTGCGCTTCGGCTCAAACGGTTTGCCGCGGAACTACGCTCGCCGGAAGCACGCGCGATAGCACGCTTGCCGTGATTCCGAACGCTACGCTGAAATTGGATGGGAATCAGACCGAGACCAGTGGCAGCGATGGGGAGTTTCGTTTTTTGTGCGTCGCTGGTGGGCCGCACCGCCTGTCGACGACCGTTGCAGGATTTGCGAAGCGGGATCTTTCTTTCTCGATGCCGCATGCAGGCTCACTGGATGTCTTGCTGCAACCTGAAGAAGTTCGTACCGAGGTGGATGTAAGCGGTGATGATGGTGCCGTCAGCAGTGCGGTATCGAGTGGACCTACGCAGACCCTCTCCGGGAATCGGCTTCAGTCGCTGGCTGATGATCCGGACGATCTTTTGCGCGAGTTGCAGCAACTGGCCGCAGCTGGGGGCGGTAGTCCTGCGAATGCGACGATTTCTGTCGATGGATTTCAGGACTCGAGCAGTCTTCCGAGCAAGAGCTCGATTGCTTATATCAAGGTGAATCCGGATCAGTTCTCGGCGGAGTATCGCGAACCGCCGTTTGAAGGTGGCCGTGTGGAGGTGTACACGAAGCCGGGGCAGAAGGCGTATCACGGAGCCTTGTTTACGACCAATGGAAGTCCCTGGGAGAATGCGCGCGATCCGTTTTCGACGAGCAAGGCGGCGCTCGGCAAGCAACGGTATGGCTTTGAACTGACGGGGCCGGTTCGGAAAGTGGGCAGCGACTTCGCTGTCAACCTCGAGCATCGCAGCATCGACAACTTCGCCGTGGTCAATGCGGTCACACTGGATAGCTCTGGCAATCCAACGAGTACCAGCGCCAACATTGCGACGCCGCAGCGCCTTTGGATAGGGATGCTGCGCCTGGACTGGCAGCTTGGCGCAAAGAATACGTTCATCGCGAGTTACAGTGCGAATGTGAATCATCTTCAAAATGTGGGCGTAGGTGGTAGCTCGCTGGCCGAGACGGGCTATGACAGTGAGCGGTATGACCACATGCTCCGGCTCAGCAATGTGACGACGGCCTCCGCTCATCTGATGCATGAGACACGTGTGCGCTTTCGGTGGGGGGGTGAGACGGACGCGCCTGTATCCACTGCGCCCCAGGTGCAGGTTGCTGGCGCCTTTACCAACGGCGGTTCGACTCTTGGTCCTCAGCGTCTGCGTGAGTTCAGTATTGAAGCGGATGACGACGCTATCCTGACTACGAAGAACCACACGCTGAAGTTTGGCACCGTGCTGATGTTCTACAAAGAGAATCAACAACTGACGACGAACTTCAACGGCACGTATGCCTTTGGCGGCGGCACTGCGCCTGTGCTCGATGCTGGTGGGCATGTCGTTGCGGGGAGTTCCGAGACGATCACCGGTCTTGAACAATATCAGCGCGCGCTGAAGGGGCTGCCGGGAGGTACACCGACAGCTTTCAGCAACGTCGCGGGAACACCCAACATTGCGTTCACACAGGTACAGGACTCGATGTTTTTTCAGGATGACTGGAACGTCGGCCATGGCGTTCACATTGCTTCGGGCGTGCGCTATTTTCTACAGAACAAGCCGACGGTGCTGAATAGTTTGACGCCACGGGTGGGCGTGTTGTGGTCGCCGACCAAGAAAGGAACGTGGACGCTTCACGCGCACTTCGGCATGTTTGCCGGTCGCTACAACAAAGGCGATGAGGCGGAGATACGTCGACAGGACGGTGTGGAGCGCGTGACCAGCATCATCTACAACCCTGTCTATGGAGACCCGTTCGCCAATGCGACACCGATCCATAGCATTCGCCGATTCTCGCCACATATTTCGAACCTTACCTGGGCGGCGGAAAATGTAGGCGGCACGCGCGCTCTGCCGCATGGATGGAATTTTTCTCTCGACTACTACGTTGGCCGATTCTGGAATTATGCGCGGACGTCGAATATCAACTCTCCTTTGAACGATCAGCCGACGGGGCCGCGACCGGGGGCGGCGAATTTGAATGTGCTTGAGATGCAGAACAGCGGTCAGGGTCGAGTCAATGCGACTTTTGTCGGTATCGAACAACATACGCTCAAGCATGTTCAATTCTCGCTGGGTGGAGTGCGCGTTATCCTGATCGACGATACCGACGACAACGAGTTCTTCACGCCGCAGAGCTCTTCTTCAAATGCTGGAGAGTTTGCTCACCGAACCAATCAGCCTGTATGGAATCTGTTCGGCAATGGCACCCTCACGCTTCCGAAAAAGATTCAGCTCAGTGCCGACATTGAAGCGGATGGCGACAGGCACTACAACATCACGACAGGGTTCGATAACAATGGCGATGGCAACTTCAACGATCGTCCGCAATATGCTGCGCCGGGCACTCCGGGAGCGATCGCGACTCGCTTCGGGCTACTGACGGCTGCGGGGGGAACGGGTGTCTTTCCGCGGAATCGAGGAGTGATGCCGTGGAGCGTGCATGTGGATGCGAACCTGCAGCGAGCCTTTACGTTCGCACGTAGCTCCAAGGCTGAGCATCAACAGATCGTCACCGTTAATGTTCGCTCTTCGAATGTGCTGAACCACCTGAATGTGACGCAGGTGGGCGGTGTGCTGGGCTCGCCACTCTTTGGCCGACCGTATGTTGCGGACAACGGACGACGCATTGAGGCGGGTCTGCGCTACAGCTTCTGATCGATGATTTCAGGTTTGTTCGGTAGGGAACTGGCAGAAGGTTTGAGGGGTATTTCTGGAAGGACTTTCGGCCTTTCCTCTTGGTGCATCAGTTTTTGAGAAAACTTAAGAAAAGCTTAAGAAGTGCTGGATTAACTCGGACTTATATGGTCTTATATATAAATAAGACTGAATTGGTCTGAGTTGATTTTAGCTCTTCCTGGGTTTTCTGGGAAGCGCTCAGGCGACGAGTGTTTTTTAGGAGATCCGGGCATGAAGCGTACGAATTTAGAGGCGATGGTTAAGACCAGGCGAGCAGTAGCGGACCGTGGGCGAGGATTCAGCGGGTCGCGTAGCTGGCTGGCGGTGGGGACGCTGGCGGCGGCGGCGATCGGGAGTGGGATTCCGGCGATGGCAGCGGTTCTGAAGAGCGCTTCGCCGGGGCAATCGACGACTCCGGAGGCGAATCTGCCGGTGAAGCGATTCAGCATTGCGGCGGGCTCGCTGGATGAGGCGTTGCGGTCGTATGAGGCGGCGAGTTCGCTGTCGATCAAGACCTCTGTGTCGCACGATACGCTGGCGGGATTTCATACGGAGGGTGTGTCGGGGCTGATGTCGTCGGGTGAGGCGTTGACGAAGCTGCTGGAGGGGACGGGGTTGTCGTTCCGGCTGGATGGGGCCGATAAGTTGTATGGGACGCTGGTGGTGGGATTGCAGACTTCGGCGGATGTGTCGGTGACGGCGCAGGCTGCGATGCCGCTGTCGACGTTCACGGAGGCGTTGACGGAGACGCCGCAGTCGATCACGGTGGTTCCGCAATACGTGATGAAGGAGCAGGCGATCTCGACGCTGCGGGACTCGCTGCGGAACGTGCCGGGGATCAGCCTGGCGGCGGGTGAGGGCGGCGCGCAGGGAGACAACCTGACAATCCGCGGCTTCAGCGCGCGGAACGATATTTTTCTGGATGGCATTCGGGATTTCGGCAGCTACTATCGCGACTCGTTCAACTACGAGCAGGTGGAGGCGCTGGAGGGACCGGTGGGGATCGAGTTTGGGCGCGGGTCGACGGGCGGCGTTATCAACCAGGAGAGCAAGCAGCCTAAGGATGCGAAGTTCGTGACCGGCACGGTGAATCTTGGGACGGACCTGACGCGGCGCTTTACGCTGGATGTGAATCGTCCGCTGGCGCACCTGTCGAACGGCGCGGTGATTGCGGCTCGGCTGAATGTGATGGGCGACGAGGCGAATGTCGCTGGCCGCGACGTGGTGGAGAACAAGCGGTTTGGCGTAGCTCCGGCGATTACTTATGGTTTGGGCACGACGACACGGGTGACGCTGAGTTGGGTGCATCTGCGTGAGAACGATATTCCGGACTACGGTATTCCGTGGTTGCTGAACAAGCCTGCGCCCTCGAAACGGAACGCGTACTACGGGTTTCGGCATGGCAATTTCTTGAATACGCATGACGACATTCTGACGGCGAAGCTGGAGCATGATCTGGATGAGCATGTGAGCCTGCGGAGTGTGACGCGGTTTGCGAACTATCCGCGGAATGCGCAGATTACGGAGCCGCAGGTTTGCTCGAACGGGGCGATCTCGACGGCGGCCGGGAGCTATGGGCAGTTGCTGGCTCCAACGAATATTTTGAATTCGGCGCAGCTTTGCCCGTACAACAATGGCGTGGCGAGCGATCCGGCGACGATTCTGGTGAATCGCAATCAGATTGTGGCGACCAGCGTGGAGAACGACCTTTGGCAGCAGGATGAAGCGATTCTGCACTTCAAGCTGTTTGGGTCACCGCAGTCGATGGTGCTGGGCGTGGAGGGTGGACGCGAGATGTCGAACCCGACACGCTACACCTTCAAAGGAGTGACTCCGGCGACGCTGCTTAATCCGAATGAGAACCTGCCGTTTTCGGGAACGAAGGCGCTGAATACGATTACGCACGTTGCGGCGGATTCGGCGGGCATCTTCTTCGTGGATACGATGCACCTGGGACGATACATCGATATCACGGGGGGTGTGCGGTTCGACTACTTCTACACGCAGCAGCGGCAATATACGGACAGCACGAAGCTGGCGCCGTTCACGTCGCGCATCGACCGCAAGCCTTCGTATCGCGCGGCGTTTGTGGTGAAGCCGACGCAGCATGGCAGCGTGTACTTCGACTATGGGACGAGCTTCAATCCGTCGGCGGAGTCGCTGTCGCTGTCGGCTTCGACGGCTGTGCTGCCGCCGGAGGAAAACGAGACCTACGAGGTGGGATCGAAGTGGGACTTCCTGCACGATCACCTTTCGGTGGCCGGGGCAATCTTTCGAACGGTGAAGAACAATGCGCGGGAGACGTCGCCGGCGAACTCGCTGATCGTGGTGCTGGCAGGCAACCAGGAGGTGAAGGGAATGCAGGTCTCGGTGACGGGACGGCTGCCGAATAACTTCAATATTCTGGCTGGGTATGCGTATCTCGACAGCAAGGTGATTGCGTCGCAGTTCTTTCCGAATGCGATTGGCGCGCAGTTGGCGAATGTGCCGAAGCAGACCTTCAATACGTGGCTGACGCGCGGGATTGCCTGGAAGTTTGGCGGAGGCCTGGGCGGCAACTATGTGGCTTCGCGTACGGCGAGCTCGACGATTCCTTACGTGGCGACAGCGTGGCAGGCTCTTGATCCGACGAAGCCGCTCTCTCCTTCGAATGTTGTCGTGACGGCTACGGGGGTGAAACAAATTCCGGGCTACTGGGTGTTTCAGGCGGAGGTGCATCGTCCGATTGGTGAGCGGTTCGAGTTGCAGGCGAATGTGTATAACCTGCTGGATCGGTTTTATATCGACCAGCCGCACCCGAGCCACCTGGTTCCCGGAGCGGGGCGGAGCGCTCTGTTTGGCGTGAACTATAAGTTCTAGTTTGGTTACAAGTTCCCTCCCCAGGGTATGAAGGCGGTGAGAGCGTCAAGACGCTCCCTCCGCCTTCGCAAGATTGTTGGATAAGGATTGAGGAGCGGTTATGTTGATTACGATTCCGGATGTATTGACAGCGGCGCAGGTGGCGAAGGCGCGGCAGATGCTGGATGCGGCGGACTGGGTGGATGGGCGCGTGACGGCGGGGCATCAGTC
>JBDTDX010000276.1:0-6625 GCA_039922815.1 Granulicella sp. | reverse complement strand
TCAGGCTAGAAAAAACCTTCAGGCAGAGATTCCCACGTGGAACTTTACTGCGGTCCAGCAGGCCTTGCGAAAACAGTGGAATGGCAAGCTCGGGGAAATTTCCATTGAGGGTGCCACTGAAGACCAGCGCAAAATCTTCTATACGGCGCTCTATCATTCGATGCTCTACCCGCGCACCTTCTCTGAGCATGGCCGATACTACAGCGCATTTGATGACACCATCCATCCCGGGACGTCGTACACGGATTATTCGATGTGGGATATCTTCCGTGCAGAGTTCAACTTGTTGACGCTGGTGGCGCCGGAGCATATCGGCGGTATGGTTCAGGCTCTCCTTCAGAATTACCAGGAAGGGGGATGGATGCCGAAGTGGCCGAACCCCTCCTATACAAACATTATGATTGGGACGCATGCAGATTCGCTGGTTGCGGAGGCAGTTACCAAGGGCTTCACAGGCTTTTCGCGGCAACTTGCATGGGATGCGGTCTATAAGGATGCGATGACTCCGCCGGACGGCGACACAACGCGCTGGTGGGGAGATCGCGAGCCGCATACGCCCTATGAGGCCAGGGCAGGTCTGACGTACTTGAAAAAGCTCGGGTACATCCCTGCCGATAAAACGTCTGAGGCCGCGTCAAGCACGCTCGAAGATGCCTACGATGACTGGTGCGTTGCCCAGGTGGCAAAGTCGCTGGGACGCACAGCCGACTATCAATTTTTTCTCAAGCGCTCGCTCACCTATAAGAATATTTTCAACCCGCAGACTGGCTTCATGCAGGCGCGTAACTTCGATGGGTCATGGGCGAGCCCTACAGTGGGATGGACGGAAGGAGGAGCTCAGGTTTACACATGGGACGTGTTACACGACATTCCCGGACTCATACAGTTGATAGGCAGCAGAGAGAAATTTAATGCTCGTCTTGATGCCTACTTTGAAGGGGATTACAACTGGCACAGCAATGAGCCGAGCCACCATGTCGGTTATTTGTACGACTTCGGCGGCCAGCCTTGGAAGACTCAACAGAAGGTCCGCGAGATCGCGGGCGACGAATATGCCAACAAGCCTTCAGGGCTGGATGGCGACGATGATTGCGGGCAGATGTCCGCATGGTACGTCTTTACGGCGCTCGGCTTTTACCCGGTCAATCCTGCATCTGGCGATTACATGATTGGGAGCCCACTTTTCACGCGCGCAACCATGCGACTCGGCAATGGACGGCAATTTAGTGTGGTGGCAGCGAACAATTCTGCAACTAATATTTATATTCAGTCAGCCACCCTTAACGGGAAACCACTGAAAGTTCCGATCGTCCGCTATACCGACCTACTTCACGGGGGCACATTACGGTTTGTCATGGGTGACAAGCCCTCGGATTGGGCCTCTTCATGGACACCGTCACCCATTCCATAACTTCACGTGGGGTACTCTTACCAAGACGAAAAGAGGCTGCATGTTCGGAAAAATTGTGCTGGCGATCGCGCTCCTGATCCTCGTAGGGGCAACCGCCCTTGCTCAGGAACATCCTGACCTGAGTGGGAGTTGGAGGATTAATCTCGCCGAGAGCGACTATGGCGATTTACAAGGCCCCGATACTCGCGTCGATGTGATCGAGCAGCACGATGGGCGCGTGAGTGATCGCGTGACCGTTGAAGGCCGACGTCGAAAACAGCAGTACACCCTTCTATTCGTCACGGATGGCACCGAAACCGCACTTCCGCCCGGAACGAAGACAGGGATCACCACAATCCTTACCGTGTCTGGCCAGTGGCAAGGAAACGTACTTGTCGTAATACAGAAGGTGCAGTCTCAGGGAATTCGTCTGGTGCTTGCCAACCGGTATACGCTGTCAGGCGATGGCAAAACCCTCTCAGTCACAGTCTCCCGCGAGAACGATAGCAAGGCTCTTGCGGACTTTGTCTTTGATCGTATTTTGCCAAGCGAGCAGTGAGTGGTCTTATGATGGTGAGCGTTCGTAGTATAGGGATCAGCACCGCGAACCTGTTTCCTCAATAGCCTCGGCATGTGACATAACCTGCAATGTGTACTTAGAGTAGGACGAAACGCTATTTCAACTATCGTGAGCCCAATATCTGAAGGTCAAAGGCCGGGCCGACGATGGAACATAGCATGGCTTCTCGGGCTCGGTGTTTTGGTCAATTATTTTGACCGCGTGAACCTCTCGGTTTCGCAAGCAGCTCTGTACACCACGTTCGGGATTTCGACGATCACCTTTGGCTATCTATCCGGGGCTTATAACTGGACTTACGCACTTTGCCAGCTTCCGGTAGGTGTGCTCCTTGACCGATTCGGCGTACGACGGGTGGGGATTATTGGTACCGCTCTTTGGGCCCTAGCCTCATTTGGTGCGGCCATTACACCCGGCTTGGGCGGCTTCTTTGCCGCGCGTCTACTTCTTGGCGTTGGAGAAGCGCCAACTTTTCCAGCGAACGCTAAAGCCATCGGCGCATGGTTCCCTCCACAGGAGCGCAGCTTCGCGACGTCCATTTTTGACGCAGCCTCAAAGTTAGCTTCAGCAATAGGCGTTCCGCTCCTCGGCTTGATCCTTCTGAGCGTCGGATGGCGCTGGAGCTTCGCGATTACCGGTATGATCAGCGCATTTTATCTGCTGCTTTTCTGGTGGAACTATCGCGACCCTGAAGATGATGGGAAGCTCACGGAGGCTGAGCGCAATTACATCCAGGACAGATCGGAACAACCTGAAGAGATCCGGACAGAAGGACCATCCCTCGGACAGCTCATGCGCCGGCGCAAGGTGATCGGCCTCGCTGTGGGCTTCGGTTCTTACAACTATGTCTTCTATCTCCTGTTGACTTGGTTGCCGAGTTACCTGTCCTCCGCATTCCATATTGACCTGCTTCGTTCCTTCCTTTACACAGGCGTCCCCTGGCTCTTTGCCACGCTTACGGATCTCTTAGTGGGTGGATGGCTGGTCGACGCGCTCATTAAAAAAGGGTACAGCGCGAGTAGCGTTCGAAAGATTATTCTTGTTTGCGGAACAACCTTTGGCCTTGGCATACTCGGTGCCGCTCAAGCCCACACGCCGATGCGGGCGCTCATCTGGATCAGCATTTCAATTGGGGGGCTGGCTGCGGCAGCCCCGGTCGGTTGGTCGATTCCCTCCCTTATCGTCCCGCGCAGTAGCGTGGGAAAGGTTGGTGGAATCATGAATTTCTCCAATCAAATCTCAGGAATAGCGGCACCCATCGTCACCGGCTATCTGGTTGCTGCACATCAGTCTTTTGCCTGGGCCTTTGCTGTTTCAGGAATTTATCTGGTCATAGGCATTGCAGCGTATATCTTTCTTCTTGGAAAGATCGAGCCCATTAACCTTAAACCGACACTGTGATCGTCATCCGCGTCGCGGTTCCAAATCTTCGATTACAGCAAAAGTACCTTTTGACTATGGAGACGGCGGTTTGACCGTAGCTCGCATCGCGCCGGTAGAAATACCGCCGTCTACAAGAAGAGTCTGGCCCGTGATGTATCGACTTGACTCGGAAGCAAGAAAGACAACCGCCCCGTCCAGATCGTGTTCCTTCCCAGGGCGCTTCAGCGGAATACGGTCGATGAGATAGTCAACCCATTCCTTGCTTTCGTAAAGCATCTTGTTCTGCTCCGTGCGAAACCACCCTGGTGCGAGGCAATTTACGGTGATTCCATGCTTTCCCCAGTCGTCAGCGAGACTCATCGTTAGCTGACGTATACCGCCGCGACTGGCGCCGTAGGGAGCTAGCCCAGCATATCCAAATACGCTGGTAACAGATCCTATATTGATGATGCGGCCGTAGCGGTGTGGCACCATCCGTCGCGCCATCTGTTGTGCCACAAAGAAACTTCCCCGTAGGTTAGTTTCGAGTACCAGATTCCAGTCTTCCCAGGTCACATCCAACGCGGGCTTCCGCGCATTGCATCCCGCATTGTTGACGAGTATGTGAATCTGCCCGCAAGCTGATTCAGCGTCAGCAGCCATTCTTTCGATACTGCCTTGGTCGCGTACATCCAATTTGAGCGGCACAACCTGCCGGCCTAGCGCTTCAATTTCGGTCACAAAATCCGTCAAATCACCCGGCTTACGGCTGGTCACTATTAAATTGGCTCCGGCTTTTGCCAGGGCTCTTCCAAAGTGTTGGCCAAGCCCGCGACTGGCACCGGTTATAAGGGCAGTCTGCCCGCTGAGGTCGAATAGTCCTCTCTCCGTGTCATTCTTCATCGTTGTGTCGTCACTTCCTGCTCACTGCGTGGATCGAGCACAATTTTCATGAGATTTGGTTCGTGCGCGTGTAGCCGCGCAAACCACGATGCTCCGTCGCTCAGTGGCGCTATGGCGGTGATGAGCCGGCCTACTTGAATTTTTCCGGAGGAGACGAGGTTTATCGCCTCTGGGTACTCCCCGGCCGAGGCGCATGAACCTTGCAATCGTATCTGCCGCGTCACTACCTTCTGCAGCGGTAGGGGAATCTCAGGGGCAATGTTCCCGACCAGTGTGACTTTGCCACCTTTACGGCAGGATTCGATAGCTGCGTTTACCGTCTCGTTGAGGCCCACAGCCTCGAAGACGACATCCATACCGCGTCCTCCCGTCAACCCTAAAATTTCCTGGACAAGCTCCGAACCCGAGACTGCCACGGTCTTGTCAGCGCCCAACTCCTTGGCGAGCTCTAATCTGGATTTATCGATATCGGCTATTAGCACACGGGAGCAGCCAGCCACACAGGCTGCCTGCATCAGCAACAGCCCGATCATGCCCGCTCCGATGACCAGCGCGGTTTCTCCGCCTTTCAGTTCTGAAACCCTGACGCCATGCAGAGCCACTGATACCGCCTCCAACATTGCGGCTTCTGCAAATGACATCGTTTCCGGTAACCGATAGAGGATTCTGGCTGGAACCACGACGTATTCCGCAAACGCACCCGCGCGCCGGTATTCGCCACACGAAACTCCAATCACCTGCCGATTGTCGCAGAGGTTTACTTCCCCTCTGTGGCAGAAATCACACATACCGCAATAGACGGTGGAGTCGAAGGTTACCCGGTCACCGGACTTAAATTCGCTCACCGCAGAGCCCGTCCCGGATACAATCCCGGCTGCCTCATGTCCCATGACGATCGGCGGAATGCGCCGTCCCGAAGCGCCGTCATATCCATGAACGTCGCTTCCACAAATTCCGCACGCTGCTACCAATACCAACACGTCGTCCGGGCCAGGGACTGGGACCGGGAGGTCTGCAACCTCCAAATTCTTATACTTCGACAGAAGAAGAGCCTTCATCATTCGCTGGAAACCTCGCGTCAATAGGGTATACCGAGTTGGACTCCAAACGGCTTGGTTGTGGCCGCGCTCCCTCAAAGCGGAGAGCGCCCAACTTCATCGAGTGCTGAGTGTCAGTCCGTATAAAGATCAATATTAGTAGTCCCTTACGCGCGCAGATTCATGAAGTTGACACTGACGATTTCTGCCAATAGGGTGGAGAAGCCCGTAGTCTCTTTCCCGGCGGTGCGATAAGCGGCAAAAGGTATCTCCCTCTATGGCTTCTAGCGCACTTGGTTTAATCCTCTTATCCGCCCCGCATCAGCTAGCGCATCTTGCCCCTGCGGATATCATCGTTTTGCTACTTTACTTTGTCCTGGTCATCTTTATTGGTTTCTACGCCAAGGGATCGGCCAACACCAGTGAGCAGTTCTTTCTTGCCGGCCGCGAGATGACGGCGTGGATTGCGGGCCTCAGTTTCGTGTCCGCCAATCTGGGCTCCCTGGAGTTGATGGGCTGGGCAGGTGCGGCGTACCAATATGGCATTCTCGCGGCGCACTGGTATTGGATTGGCGCGATTCCTGCGATGCTCTTCCTCGGCATTGTGATGATGCCGTTCTATTACATCTCGAAAACGCATTCCGTCCCCGGATATCTCCAGTTAAGATTCGGAGAAGGAACGCGGGCGCTTTCCGCTATCTCGTTTGCGCTCATGACGCTTCTCATGAGCGGCGTAAACATGTATGCGATGGCACTTGTCATGCGTACTGTACTTGGCTGGAATATCAGTTTTAGCATATGGGTTGGAGCCGCAACAGTTGCCTTGTACGTCATGCTCGGTGGTCTTCGCTCGGCAATCATCAATGAGGTTCTTCAATTCGTTCTGATCTGGGCTGGCGCTGCCATGATTCCGATCCTCGGTCTAATCGAAGCAGGCGGCTGGACAAATCTGAAAGCGCAGATTGCGGTCAACGTCGGCAGCAATGATTACACGCATCTGTGGACGACTCTCGGTAGCTTCAAAGACAATCCCATGGGTGTTCATTGGACGGGCATTGTCTTCGGCCTGGGGTTCGTGATCAGCTTCGGTTACTGGACGACCGACTTTCTCGTGGTGCAGCGTGTCCTCAGTGCAAGCGATTTGCGTGCAGCCAAGCTCGCTCCAATTATTGGAGCGGCCTTCAAGATGGCTGTGCCACTCATCGTAATTTTGCCTGGACTGCTTGCCTTGGCCGTGTTGAAAAACCCCGATGGCAGCATCATGCACCTCGTACCGGAGAACATCGCGGCGGTCACTGGCCAGCACAGTTATAACGAAGTACTTCCACTGATGCTCATCCGATATTGCGGTCCTGG
>JBDTDX010000275.1:0-1814 GCA_039922815.1 Granulicella sp. | reverse complement strand
GTCGAGTACCAGTTCCCCATACCCCGGCCGCCAATATTTCGCGTACCGACCGCCGCCACATCATCCTCACTCCCGGCCTTGATATGCGGGTCGAGGGACTCACCAGGCGACGGCAGGGAGTCGCTTTTTTTGCTTGCCACGTCTCGCGCGGCCTTCATCTCTTCCTCGGTTGGTGGAGTAGGCGGTAGCGGAACTGTCGTCGGCTGCGGGTCTTTCGGCGTTACCTGCGGCGAGGACTTTGTCTGTGACGTCGTCTGTGCTGGAGTCGTCTGTGCTGGATCGGAGGAAGCCGGAGTAGTCTGCTGGCCAAACGCCGTCACGCCAAGAATCATGAACCCGGCTGCCACGCTGAGGTGCGAGAGGCTACGCATCGAAACGGAACGCATCGGAAGATCTCCTGGCAATGCCGCTTCCCTGCGAACGGACGTAGCACGCACTCTATTGGACGTAGTATGCGCCTTTTCGTAAGCATTGGCGAGTGCGCCCGCCCGCCACCAGGCAGCTACCCAACCAACTACCAGGTTGCGTACGATGTGCCTTCACTGGACGTCGTCTGCGCACCGCTATGCACCTCGTTGATGCCCGGTTGAGTCTGGTCGATACTCATGAGCGTGTCGTCCTGGTCGGCGACCCAGCTATCCGTGCGCTTGGTGATCGGGTCTTTGGGGATCACCTTCAAATAGCCTGCTTCCACAAGATCGTCGAGCGACTGTGGCGCCTTCTGCTTATCGACTGTGTAGGAATCGATTGCCTCACGCATCACATGCAGATCTTCTTTAAGGACTGCCTCGTTCGCCTTATTGACCGTTTGCAGATACTTCGGAATCGCAACGGCGGCCAGAATGCCGATGATAATCATCACGATCATCAGCTCGATCAGCGTAAAGCCATGCTCTGCGGTGGACTTCGAAAAGTCCTGCGATCGTGTTGTGAGCGACTTCACCATGAGGAGTAGTTCGTCCCGTCCAGCGCCACACCCGTACTCTTCGTATGAACGTCAAAGACGTTCTGTCCCCCAAAAGAATCCGAGTCCGGAGCATCCTGGTTTGACCGCAGCCCCCAGTCCGTCGTTCCGGTCATGGGATCGATGGGAATGCGGCGCAGGAATTTGACCTTCTTGCTCTGAACATCGACCCCGTTGACAAGCGATTGGAGATCAGGCGGATAGTTCATGCTGTCCAGCTTCGTCACAAAAGCCCCTTTGTCCGCCGCGTCCTTGTAGTGGTCGATCGCATCGCGCATCTCCCAGAGATCGCGACGCAACTCCCGCTCTTTCACCCGCTTCACCTGAAACCGTGCGATGGGAATGGCCGCTGTAGCCAAAATCGCGACAATCGTAATCGTAATAATCAGCTCAACGAGGGTGAGTCCGGCTTCCCGACATCGGTCCGGTCTCCGTTCTCTCGCGATCACTTCACATGCACCACTGCCTGCGAACCGACGGCGGGCAGATTCGCCTGAGCGCTGTCCTTCGCGCCCACCTTGACCAGAGCCAGCGTGGAATCACCCGCGGCCTTCGCCGTAAACGTGAGCGTGCAGATATTTCCCTGCCCCGTGATTCCGGCTACTCCCGGTGGGCGAGAGGTCGAGATGGTCACCAGACCATTGCCCTCATCGCGATGGACGATCGCCACCGCCTGACCATCGCGTTCGAGAAAATCTCCCGCGTCCACATTCACCAGGTTCAGTATCTTGGGATCGAATTGCAGTTGCAGCGGAACCGAATACACATCGCGACCATTGCCCAGCATGACCGACACTTGGAAGGTCGAACCGACCGTCTGTGTGCTGTTTGCAGGTGTGACGCTCAGGCT
>JBDTDX010000274.1:0-1926 GCA_039922815.1 Granulicella sp. | reverse complement strand
TATCGAAGTACTCCGCCGCCGCCCTCATGATCGTCGCGCGAACCCGCAGAATGGCCGACTGGCGCGGCGTCCGCAGCCACAGGTGACGATGCTCCATTAGAAAATCGACGCCATGTTCCTTCAGCGTGATCGGGAACGGCGTCTCATCCGGCACCCGCTGCACCACCTCGACACCTTCAACGTCGAGCTCATAGCCGCTCGGCGCGCGCGCATCCGCCCGCACCTTTCCGGTCACGATCACACTCGACTCCAGCGTCAGGTTCTTCAGCGTCTCGAAGACCTCCTCAGGCACCGCCGCCTTCGGCACAATGCCCTGGATCGTACCCGTGCCATCGCGAAAGATGGGGAAGAGCAGCTTGCCGGAGGCACGAAGGTTATAGAGCCACCCGCGCAGGGTAACGGTCTGGCCTTCATGCTGGGCGAGCGAGGCGATGGTTGCAATCGGGGCGTAGGTTTTCTCGGTCATAGGCAGTGTCAGTGTACCGCCGCCGGCTACCTCTTCGTCTGTGGCGTCTCCACCAGCGCTGACCGCTGATAACCCCGCTCCTCGATCACCTGATCGACCCGGTTTTGCTCCTCCGGCGAAAGCGATGGCGTGCGCGACAGCACCCAGAGGTACTTCCGGCCCGGCTCTCCCACCACCGCCCACCGGTACTCCGGGTCCAGCCCAATAATCCAGTACTTCCCATAAAACGGCCAGAAGAAGGTCACCTTCAGCTTGGCTCCAGTAGCTGCGTCAACGACCTTGGCCCGGCCCTTGGCAACATTCGGCTTTCCATCAGCCTGCATACAAGTGTTCTGCACCTTCACGTTGTCGCCATCAAGCGTGTACTCGGCCGTCACATCACGGACACACTTCTTTTCAAAACGGTTAGGAAGCCGCGCAATCTCGTACCATGTGCCGGCGTAGCGATGCAGATCGACGTGCTCCACGGTCGTGAGCGGGACGGCAGCCTTTGCGGAAAAAGTAGAGAGGGTCATCATAGCTAGAACGATCCAGCGAATCATGGCTTGTTGGATACCCAGGGCATCTGAAACGTTGCCAGTTTTTTCCGCTCCTCTCGATGCGTGGCGCGGTCTAGCTCAGCTCCCCGCCTTATCGGAGCTGCTCTCCATCAGCCGATCCTGGTCCGACAGAAATCTCGTCAACCGCTGCGCCACCGCCTCGACCGAATCATCCAGTTCGTAAGCAATCTCAACGACGCCCCGAACATCCGCCTTCAGCGCAGAGATCTGCCGATTCACATTAGCCCAGTCGATGGTGCCTGCACCCGGCCACAGATGTTCATCCTTTGTACCGTGGTTATCGTGCAGGTGAAGCTGATGAACCCTGCCAGCAAGCAGTTCGAACGCCTCGTTGATGCCGGCCTGATTCTCCGGAGCCGCCAGGTGGGCATGGCCCACATCAAGGCAGACGCCAACCGAATCGAAGTGGCCGACGCGAACAATCTCCAGCAGATGCTCCGGCGTGGTGACTTCATTCTGCAGATTCTCCAGCAGAATCTTCACGCCCAGCGGATGCGCAAACGCCTTCAAATGTTCAATCGCCGTCAGCGAATGCTCGAGCGAACGCGGGCTCCAGGCATCGTCCTTCTGCCCCAGGTGGAGCGTCACCGCCGTAAACGGAATCTGCTCGGCCGCCTCAATCGCGCGCTTCACTTCGTCCATCGCGTCGATGCGCCGCGACTTCTCCACGTCGATCAGGTTGATGGTCGGCGCAACATGGCGCGACCACTGTGCATCCGCGTAGAGCGGCTGGTGCAGCGTAACCCCGACTTCGTTCGACTTGAACCAGCTCGCCAGATCGCGCACAGCCGCGCGATCCGCATAGTCGAAGTGGTGCCGCGCCGCAAAAATTTCAATCGTGCGTGCGCCGCCATCACGCATGGCATCGAGCAGCCCGAAGTCGAGGCGCTGTTCGAGAAA
>JBDTDX010000273.1:0-19907 GCA_039922815.1 Granulicella sp. | reverse complement strand
CGCCATGGTCATGCCGAAACTGGCAAGCTTGGTTGGATTCACCTCCACGCGGACTGAGGGGAGTGCTCCGCCACCGGCACTCACCTGTCCCACGCCCTGAATCTGCGAAATCTTCTGCACCATGATGGTGGAAGCTTCATCGTAGAGCTTGTCAGGCCCGTATTTCTCGGATGTCAGGCCTAGGATCAAGATCGGTGAATCGGCGGGGTTTACCTTGCGGTAGGTAGGGTTGCCGGGCAGGTTTGCGGGCAGATAGGTACGGGCTGCGTTGATCGCGGCCTGAACGTCGCGCGCGGCTCCATCAATATCGCGGTTGAGATCGAATTGAACGTTGATGCGCGTGCTGCCGAGGCTGCTCGACGAGGTCATTTCCGTGATGCCGGCGATGTGACCAAGTTGACGCTCGAGCGGTGTGGCGACCGAAGAGGCCATGATCTCCGCACTGGCGCCGGGGAGTCCCGCCTGGATGGAGATGGTGGGGAAATCCACCTGGGGCAGCGGCGAGACAGGCAATACCTGGAAGGCAATGCCGCCAGCGATCACGATGGCCACGGTGAGCAGCGTGGTCGCAACCGGCCTGCGAATAAAAGGGGAAGAAAGACTCATGCGTGCGCCACCGTGCTCGGAGCATCGGGAGGTGCGTTCTGGGGCTCATTGCCGGTCCTGGGATGCCTGGGTTTGCGCGAGAAGCGTTGCGCCAGATCATCGAAGAAGATGTAGATCACCGGCGTTGTGTAGAGCGTGAGCACCTGGCTCAGGAGAAGACCACCGACCATCGCAATGCCAAGGGGACGGCGCAACTCCGAACCGATGCCCGTGCCAAGGGCGAGAGGGAGGCCGCCAAGCAGTGCTGCCATGGTGGTCATCATGATCGGCCGGAAGCGCAGCAGGCAGGCCTCGTAGATCGCCTCGGTCGCGGTTTTCCCGTGCTCACGCTCCGCCTCGAGGGCGAAGTCCACCATCATGATGCCGTTTTTCTTAACGATACCTATGAGCAGCACGATGCCAATGATGGCAACGACGCTCAGATCCTGATGGAAGATGATGAGCGAAAGAAAGGCGCCTACTCCCGCCGACGGCAGCGTGGAGAGAATCGTGATGGGATGAATGAAGCTCTCATACAGAACGCCGAGCACGATGTAGACCGTGACGAGTGCCGCGAGAATGAGAAGCGGCTCATTCGAGAGCGAGTTGCGGAAAGAGGCTGCGGTACCCTCGAAATCCGCCTGCACGCTCGCGGGCATGTTCATGTCCTTCTGGATCTTCGTGATCTTCTCGATGGCGGAACCAAGCGAGGCATTCGGAGCGAGGTTGAAGGAGACGGTGATTGACGGGAACTGACCCTGATGCGTAATGGTGAGCGGCTCGGTCGTGGTTTCAAAATGAGAGAAGGCACTCAGCGGAACATGGGCACTGATATTTGAGGCCGTGGTTCCGGCGGTGGTGGCCCCCCGAGCATTGGAGTTCACGCTCGAGGTAAGCGCGTTAGCCGGTACATTAAGGATGCTGGCGGAGGGAGTGTAGACAGCCGCGCCCGTCTGCGCGTTTGAACCTGCCGAGGTGGAGCCACGACCGGAGGCGGACGATGCAGGGGCACCCGTGGTCCCGGAGGCTGAATTCGATTGGATGTAGATGTGGTTCAGCATGTCCGGAGTTTGCCGGAACCTGGGTTCAGCCTCGAGAATGACGTGGTACTGGTTGAGCTGCGTGTACATCGTGTTGATCTGACGCTGGCCGAACGAATCGTAGAGGGTCTGATCGATCGTCGTAGGCGCGATGCCAAGCCGTGAAGCGGTAGAGCGGTCGATGGTGAGCGAGACGGCGAGTCCCCCGTTCTGCTGATCGGTCGCAACGTCCTCAAGCTCGGGCAGCTCTTTGAGCTTCTCGACGAACTTGCCGGTCCACTCGTTCAGCTCAGCCTGATCCGGGTCTTCGAGAGCGTACTGATATTGCGTACGGCTGACGCGGTCGTCGACGGTAATATTCTGCACCGGCTGCATGAAGAGCTGGATACCCTGCACGTCGACCAGCTTCTTCTGCAGCCGACGAATAACGTCCGCAGCACTCAGGTCGCGCTCCTCAAGCGGCTTCAGGTTGATCGACATTCTGCCACTGTTGACGGTGGTATTGGTGCCATCCGCGCCAATGAAGGAGGAGAGACTCTCGACGGCAGGGTCCTGAAGAATGACACGGGCGAGTTCCTGCTGCTTCTCCGCCATCGCCGAGGAGCCAATGGTTTGCGAGGCCTGGCTAATGCCCTGAATCACTCCCGTATCCTGCACCGGGAAGAAGCCCTTGGGAATGATGATGTAGAGGTAGATCGTCAGCAGGAGCGTGGCAACAGCGACCAGAAGCGTCACGCCCTGATAGCGAAGAACCACTCGAAGCGTACGTGCGTAGAAGGAGATCATGCCTTCGAAGACGCGCTCCGAGGCTTGATAAAAGCGGCCTTGCTGCGCCGTTGGATTGTGTTTGAGAATGCGCGAAGCCATCATGGGAGTCAGCGTGAGCGAAACAACGGCTGAGACGATGATGGTGACGGCGAGAGTGACTGCGAACTCGCGAAAGAGTCGGCCGACGACATCGCCCATGAAGAGCAGCGGGATGAGCACCGCAATGAGCGAGACGGTGAGCGAGAGGATGGTGAAACCGATCTGTTCGGCACCCTTGAGGGCGGCCTCCATCGGGGGATAACCATCTTCAAGATAGCGCGAGATGTTCTCCACCATGACGATGGCGTCATCGACAACGAAGCCGGTCGAGATGGTGAGCGCCATCAGCGATAAGTTGTCGAGGCTATATCCAAGCATGTACATCGCCGCGAAGGTGCCGACGATCGAGAGAGGCACAGCCACGGACGGGATGATGGTCGCGTAGAGATTGCGCAGGAAGAGAAAGATGACCATGACCACGAGGCCGACGGTGAGCAGGAGCTCAAACTCGACATCGTTGACGGAGGCCTGGATCGGCGTGGTGAGGTCGGTCAGCGTGGTGACCTGAATCCCCTTGGGGAGATTGGCTTCCAGCTGCGGCATCAGCTTCTTGATGCTCTTGACGACGCTGATGGTGTTGCCACCCGGCTGCCGCCGAACGTTAAGGATGATCGCCGGCGTCTGGTTCATCCAGGCAGCCTGGCTGCTGTTCTCCACGCCATCGATAATCTTGGCGACGTCGGTGAGCATGATCGGTGCGCCGTTGCGATAGGCTACGACCACCTGCTTATAGTCGGCGCTGGTTACGAGCTGGTCGTTCGCATCAATCTGGTAGTCCTGGCGCGGACCGTCGAAGTTGCCCTTCGCGGCATTGACGCTGGAGTTGGTGATCGCCGCGCGGAGATCCTCCATGTTGATGCCATTCGAGGAAAGCGCAACAGGATTGGCCTGGATGCGGACCGCCGGCTTTTGACCGCCGCTGATGCTGACCAGGCCGACGCCGGCGAGTTGCGAGATCTTGGGGGCGAGGCGGGTGTCGACCAGATCCTCTACCTGCGACAACGGAATGTTATTCGAGGTAATCGCGAGCGTGAGGATGGGGGCATCGGCCGGATTGGTCTTGCTATAGATAGGAGGCGCGGGCAGGTTGGCAGGAAGGAAACTCTGGCCGGCATTGATGGCAGCCTGAACCTCCTGCTCCGCAATATCAATTTGAAGCGCGAGGTTAAACTGGAGCACGATGACTGAGTTGCCACCAGAGCTCGAGGAGGTCATCTGGCTGAGGCCCTGCAACTGGCCAAACTGGCGCTCGAGCGGAGCGGTGACTGTGGTTGCCATCACCTCCGGGCTGGCGCCGGGATAGAAGGTAACGATCTGGATCGTGGGGTAATCCACCTGCGGCAGAGCCGAAACCGGCAACTGGGTATAGCCGACGATACCAACCAGCATGATCGCCGCCATCAGCAGCGACGTGGCTACGGGCCGAAGAATAAATGGACGAGAGGGGCTCAAGGAGCGTCACTCCCGCGCGTTCCGCGACCGCTGCGAGGGGCGCTTCCACTGTCATCCGGCCCGGAAGCACTTCTCTCCGAGGGGCCGCCGGGGCCGGCACCCGCACCGGAGCGGCCCACCGGTCTGCCGGACGGAGTCACGATAGCGACACGCGCTTTGTCCTGCAATTTCTCGAAGCTGGTATTCGCGAGAACATCCCCCGGATTGATGCCCTCGACACGGGTCGTTCCCTCATCCGTGACGCCGGTGGTGACAGGTTTCATGTGCGCGACGCCATCCTGGATGACGTAGACAAAGGCCACGTTACCGTTATGCTGAATGGTCGAAGAAGGCACGAGCGTGGAGTTCTTCAGGGTATCGACCAACAGGCGGGTGTTGACGAATTCATTGGGGTAGAGGGCAAGGTCGCGGTTGGCGAACGAGGCGCGAGCCTTGACGGTACCGGTCGTGGTATCGATGAGGTTGTCAAGCGTCAGCAGAGTTCCGCTCCCGACCTCCTTGAGGGCAGTGCGGTCGAAAGCGGTCACGGGCAGCCTTTCGCCCTTGCGGAGGCGCGGCGCAACCTGGGAGAGGCTGTCCTCTGGAATCGTGAAGATGACAGTAATGGGCTGAATCTGGGTGACGACAGCGAGCACGGTAGCCCCATTGGCCGTGACGACATTGCCCGGATCGACGAGGCGAAGGCCAACGCGGCCATCGAAGGGGGCCACAATGCGGCAGAAATCAACGTTGATTTGGGCGGCCTGGACCACTCCCTGATCATTCTTGACCGTGCCCTGATTCTGTAGGAGCAGCTTTTCCTGGTCGTCGAGGGTCTGCCTGGGAATGGCGTTGCGGGCGGACGCCAGCCGATACCGATCCACGTTCATTTTGGTCTGGGCGAGAATGTTCTGATCGCGATCGAGGACTCCCTGTGCCTGCATGAGCGTGGCATTGTAAGGACGCGAGTCGATGTCGATCAAGGGTTCGCCCTTGCGGACGATCTGACCCTCTTTGTAGTGGACCGCCGTAATGATGCCGCTCACCTGGGCAGTAATGGACGAGGTGTAAACGGGAGTCACGGTGCCAATGGCGTCGATGTAGACACCGATATCGCCGCGCTGCGCGGTGGCAGTGGTCAGGTTTACCGTCTGCCCGGCTGCACCACGTCGGCCGCTGGCCGCAGGCTTGGCCTCCTTGAGGTTCAACATGTAGTAGAAGGCACCTGCGAAGATCAGCAGAAGAGCAACCCAGACCACAATGCGAACGGTCTTACTGCGATGTTTTACAGGGTCTGTAGCGGGGGCCGGCAGTTGGTGATCGGCCCCCAAAGGCGAATGCTGATTTGCTTCCACTGACAATGTTTTTCCCTCGACAGGTTCAGAGGGAGAGATATGCCCTCAGTGGAACCCGGGTCATGATGTATCTGTTCAACCTCTTATGGACGAATGAGAGCGCCTATAAAGTTGCAGAGAAAGAGCCACTAACGAATCTTTTCCAGAAAAATAGCGAGACAAAAGACTTTTTTGATCCGATAACGCGATTTCCCGCCGTTAATCCGTGCCCAAATTCTACAACGCATGGGAGAGGCTCGTGAAGAGAGACTAGAGGAAGCGCAAAAAGGCATCTTTCTGTTCGGATATCGGAGCAGAAAATCCCATTGCGAGCTTGTTGGCACGTGACGGCCCTCCGTTCGCAACGCCTTCGGGCCACGCCTGTTGCATTCCTCTTGTAATCCTCAGTCAACATCCGCCCGCTGGCGTGCTAGAATTTGCGCGCTAGCGCAGTATTCCCGCAGAGCGTTTTGGGCCCCTCCAGCGAATAAAACGAGGTGTTTTCATGGCATTCGAGATTGGTCAGCGCGTCGGCGATTACGAGATTGTGCAGCTTCTGGGCGTGGGAGGGATGGGGCATGTTTACCGCGTCCGCAACGTCATCTCCGACCGCACCGAGGCGATGAAGGTGCTGCTGCCGGACCTGACCGTCGATCGCGACCTGGCGATCCGATTTATCTCCGAAATACGGACGCTGGCGAGCTTCGACCATCCGAATATCGCTCTGCTGCATACCGCGTTCCAGTCCGACAACCAGCTCATCATGATGATGGAGTTCGTCGAGGGCTCAACGCTCGAGCAGAAGGCCAAGCAGAGTTCGATGAGCATCGAGGAGGTGTGCGGCTATACCTACCAGGCGCTGTCGGCGTTGAGCTACGCGCACGGCCGGGGGGTTGTGCACCGCGACATCAAGCCGGCGAACCTGATGCTGACCTCGCACGGGATCGTGAAGCTGATGGACTTCGGGATCGCCAAATCGAACGTGGAGACGAACCTGACCCGGCCGGGGACGACCATCGGCTCGCTCTACTATATGTCTCCCGAACAGGTGCGGGGCGACGCTGTGGATGGGCGCTCGGACCTGTATTCGGTGGGCATCATGCTGTACGAGTTGCTCGCCGGACGACGGCCGTTTGAGGCGGATACGACCTTCAGCATTCTGAACCAGCAGTTGAATACGCCGCCGCGGCCGCCAATTGAACTGAACCCTTCCTTGCCGCGCGCGTTGAACGATGTGATTCTGCATGCGCTGGCGAAGTCGCCTGACGAACGGTACCAGAGCGCAGACAACTTCAAGGATGCGCTGCGGCCGTTCTGCCCGAACCAGTCGAGCGATCCGGGACATGTCGCGGCTTCGGCGGCGCCTCCGGTAGCGGCGATGGCTGGGGGTGCAGCCGCTGCGATTGCTGCGGTCGAAGCCGCCTCCACTACGGCAGCAATGCGTGCTTCTGTAGCGGAGACAGCCGCGGCTCCTCCACCACCGTTCGCGCCGGTGGCAGTGCCTTCGACGACGCCTCCTCCGCCTTCGGGTGCGTCTGCATATCCCCCGGCTTCGGGATATCCGTCGGCCTCCGGCTATCCTCCGTCAACTCCCAGAGGGCAGAAGAGCCATAAGGGCCTATGGATCGGGACCGGCATCGCCGCAGCGATCCTGGCGATGGTCGGGCTGGCCATCGGACTGCCTCACCTGATGGGAACGCACGCGTCGGTCTCCAGCGACGGCAGCCAGGCGGCCACCCCAACGAGCACTCCCGGCCCGGCCAGTGCACCAGCGACGGCTCCGGCGAATACACAGGTGGAATCGCAGACCAGTACGGCACCAGGGGGCACGCAGAGTGCGCAGACCGGCACGGCGCCGTCCGGCACACAGCAGGGCACACAGCCGAGTGCGCCGGTTCCGGATTCATCCGGCGTCATGAACGGACCAAGCGGATCGGGTGGCCGCATGGCGGCGAAGCCGGGCTCCAGTGCGACGATGCGCGGGCCGAGTATGGCAGCGAATGGTCCGTCGAATCGCGCAGCGTCGATCGATGCGGCAGGGGCTGCGCCGGACGTGGCGGCAGCTCGCCCGAATGTGTCGGCGGCGCAATTGGAAGAGGCGCAGAGCCACTTCACGGAGCTGACCTCGCGAGCCGGTGCGGTGGACGACAGCCTGACCCACCTGCGACGAGAGCAGGAAGCATCGGGGTATGGGCTGCGCGGAGATATGGCGTCGGCAGACAACCAGCTGCAAAGCTATCTGAGGGCGGCGGACCAGGATCTGCGATCCTCAAACCTGTCTGCTGCCAAGAAGGATATGGCCCGCGCGGAGCAGGCGTTGGTCACTCTGGAGAAGTTTCTGGGGAAATAAATTCCTGGAAAACTACAGCGCTCAGGCTACAGCAGGTTGCGCTTTGCTATTGTCTTTCCTTCTTGTGAGATACAGGACGGCGACCAGCACCAGAATGGCTCCAACCAGGCGATCGAATGAGCGGAGATAGGTGAAGAAAACGCCGACGGTGATCTGTCCCTGTGAGACCAGACTGAATGGGAAGAAGCTTGGCCAATGATTGCCCGACATGCGCAGAGGAAACCATTCCAGCAGGCCGGATAGATAAGGCCAGATGAAAATGGCGGCGGCCAGCCACAGAAGACCCATATCCCGCGTGCGCAGATATCTGCGCACTAAAAGCACGGCGGCTGCGAGATACAGCAAGGAACCCAGCGAGAGAATAATAGTCGGAAACATGATGCTCCTTTACGACGCCCCGATTCTATGCCTCCAATTTCTCACCTAGTCAAAAATTTCTGGCAGTTGCTAACTAAACGATTAGTTGGCTCGTCTGAATAAGCAGACGCGTATGCCACCGAAGCGATCCATTACGTTGACCGAAGCTGAGCTAAGGCTGATGAAGCTGCTGTGGGAGCGCGGCGAATCGGCCGTGGGCGAGCTGGTTGCCGCGATGCCGGACGATGCGCCGCTGGCCTACAACTCCGTGTTGACGACGATCCGCATCCTGGAGCAAAAGGGCTATGTCGTTCATCGGCAGGAGGGGCGGGCGTTCCTCTACAGCCCCTGCGTGGCTGAACACGAGGCGGGCCGATCCGAAGTGCGGCACATGATGCAGCGGTTCTTCGGTAATTCGCGCGAGCGGCTGCTGCTCTCGCTGCTGGGTGACGGCGAGATTACGCGCGAAGAGCTGGAGCGGCTGAAGGACGCAATTGCGAGCGCCGCTGGCGACGACTTGGCGGAGGGGGGCTAACCATGCAGGCTCTCGAACATCTGGCGCAAAATGCGGGTGTGTTCTTCGTCTCCGGAATCTGGCAAGGACTTGTGCTGGCGGCTGCTGTAGGCCTGTGTCTGCGGCTGGTGCCCCGAGCTACTGCCGCGATGCGGTTCGCAATCTGGACCGCCGTGCTGCTTCTGATCGGCATGCTGCCATTTCTGGAGCAGCTTTTTGTTGCTCCGAACGCGAGTGCGGGAGCTGCCCCAATATTGCGGCTGGACATTCGCTGGAGTTTTGCGATTGCAGCCATCTGGATGGCGGTATCGCTATTTCGGGCGGCCGGGCTGGCGGTCCATGGGGTGCGTCTATGGTCGCTGCGGAGGCGGGCTGTGCCTGTGCCGGTTCCTGCGGAGTGCGCGGCGCTACTTGCAAGCCGTGGGCGGCGCGTGACGCTCTGCACCTCGGACACTATAGACCGGCCAAGCGTGATTGGGTTCCTGGCGCCGCGTATCCTGATCCCGACGTGGCTGTTTGCGCAGCTTACCTCGGCGGAATTGGAACAGATCCTTCTGCATGAGATGGAGCATCTGCGGCGCGGTGACGACTGGCTGAACCTGTTGCAGAAGATGAGCCTGGTCGTGCTCCCGTTGAACCCGATCCTGCTGTGGGTGGAGCGGCGGCTGTGCTTTGAACGTGAGCTCGCCTGCGACGACGGCGTGCTGCGCCGCACACAAGCTCCTCGAGCGTATGCAACCTGCCTGACCACTCTGGCGGAGCGCGGTCTCGATCGGCGCACAATCTCGCTGGCGCTCGGCGTCTTCGGCAACGCCATGCAGCAGTCGGAGCTGGCGCGGCGGGTGCATCGGATCCTGCGGCATGAAGCGGCGCTGTCCCCGTTAAGGGCGCGGGCTCTAACGGGAACGGTAGCGCTGGGACTTCTCGGCGGAGCGGTAGGGCTGGCGCGATGCCCGCAGGTGATCTCGTTCGCCGGAGCGGTACAGCCCTTGCAAGCATCAGTCGTGCAGCATGTGCCGACATCAGCTTTTCCCACAGCGTCCTCTCGCTCGGAAGGCCCGGTGCGCGCGGAGCAGGTAGTGTTCAGGGAATCCTCTCCGGCGCGTCTGTCCCTGATGACGGATACGGTGCAGCGCTCTCCCCTTGGGGCCAGGCCTGCTGTGCTTAAGAAGCATAAGGTGCGGCGCACGGCACTTCCTGCTGCTGCGAAATCTCATGCCCAGCCGAATCCGGCGGTGCCAATGATGCGGCGCATCCGGGCTGCTGCGAATCAGCATCCGATGGCAGACCGGAATTGGGTTGTGCTGAGCTCGTGGCCTGGGAATGCACGTCCCCAAACAATCGTTCCAGTCGTCTCTTCCGACTCTGAAGGCAATACCGTTCTTCTTCCGTATGCAGTCGTCCCAACCGTGGGCGGCTGGCTGATCCTTCAACTTTAACCGCGTCAAAACACTCCGAAAGGATTCATCATGTCTCAAGTAACTAATCAATTAGTAGCCAAGGGAAAGCGATTCGCGATTCCCGCCGGAGGAGCTTTGGCAGCGGTGCTGGCCACAGCTCTCTTCTTCAACTACACGGGTGTACACGCGGCAGCCAATCCTTCCTCACCGCTGGACGATAGCAGTGTCGCCTCGCTGACGGCGCTGGACAATGCGATGGAGTCCGTGGCCGCACGCGTGTCCCCTGCGGTGGTAAATGTAGCCGTCACATCGAAGGAGACACCGGATCACGCCGCGATGGAAAACCAGGGCAACCAGAGCGACCAGCAGGGACAAATGCAAGGCCTGCCTCCCGGCTTCGCACAGTTCTTCGGCGGACAGGGGCAGCAGATGCAGCAGCCCCCGCAGATCGAGCATGGGATCGGCAGCGGCGTCATCATCTCGCCGGATGGATACATTGTGACGAATAACCATGTGGTCGATGGCGCGATGCAGATGAAGGTGACGCTGAACGACCGGCGCGTGATGAATGCGAAGCTGGTTGGCGTGGACAAGCTGACCGACCTCGCGGTCATCAAGGTCGACGCGAAGGATCTGCCGAGCGTCTCCTGGGGCGACTCTACCGCCCTGCATCCGGGGCAGACGGTGCTGGCCTTCGGCAGCCCGTTCGGCTACTTCCAGAACTCGGTGACGCGCGGCATCGTGAGCGCGATCAACCGGCAGAATCCGTATAGCGATGATGCGCGCAAGCCGGGTGGATTTATCCAGACGGATGCAGCCATCAATCCGGGCAACTCGGGTGGCGCGCTGGTCAATGCTCATGGCGAGCTGATCGGAATCAACACGTTCATTATCTCGAACAGCGGCTCGTTCGCGGGTGCTGGGTTTGCGATTCCGTCGCAGATTGCGAAAAGCACGGTCGATCAACTCATCAAGACGGGCTCGGTCCATCACGGCTATGTCGGCATCTCGATGAATGACGTGACGCCCGAGAATGCGGCCTTCTTTCACCTGTCCGATGCAAGTGGAGCGATCGTAGCCCAAGTCACGCCGGACTCTCCTGCAAGCCACGCTGGCCTGCAACAGGGAGACGTGATCAGCAAACTCAATGGCAGCAAGATCCTCAATGGCAGCGCATTGCAGGTAGCAGTCAGCGAGATCACTCCGGGCACGACCATTTCGCTGGGCGTCCTGCGTAACGGCACGCCGCAGACCCTCTCGCTGAAGGTAGGCGAGTTCCACAAGAACGGCGAGGTGGCCAGCACAGGCGACTCGTCCTCTGGGCAGGGCGGCAAGCTGGGGCTGGCGGTCGATGACCTGACGGCGGATGTCCGGCAGCAACTCAATATACCGGCGCAGGTGCACGGCGTTGCGGTCGAGCAGGTTCGTCCGGCGAGCCCGGCGGACGAAGCAGGGCTCGCGCCCGGCGATGTGATCCTCGAGGTGAATCGTCATGCGATTCCTTCAGCGGATCAGTTCGTAAGCGCGGTCCATGCGAATCCGGCGGGTAAAGACCTGCTGCTGCTGGTCTGGTCTAAGGGCAATGCGAGCTACCGCGTGGTACATCCGGACCAGGCAGGGTAAGGGACGGAATTGTGCGCCGGGCAGCAACTTTCAGCTCCCGGCGCACACCCTTTCGTTTCGTTTCGGAAATGCAGCTTGTCTCGATGACCATTGTCGATCTTACCGACTGTTTCCCTCTCCAGAATCGCGTAGAATTCCGCTCATCATGAAGTCTCAACGCATCCAGGATCTATGTACGGCTTTAGACCGTGGGGAGATTGTTCCTTACTTCCAACCCATCGTCGATATCAAGACGATGCAGGTGTGCGGATTCGAGGTTTTGGCACGGTGGGAGGATCCCGCTGCCGGTGCGACGCTGCCGGTGGGGCTCATTCGCCTCGCGGAAGGCGCGGACCTGATCTGGCGCATTACCGAAGCGCTCATCAGCCGGACGGCGGATCTGGCGCGAACGCTTCCGGAGCATCTTAAATTTTCGATCAATATCTCACCGGGCCAGTTCTGCGACGCTTCTTTCGCGGAGACGCTCCACGCCCATATGGACAATGCAGGGCTGAACCCATCGCAGGTCATGGTCGAAATTACTGAAACGGCGTTGTTGGAAAACTTCGACCTGGCGCTGACGATCAGCAAGCAGCTGAAGTCGTACGGAACGCAGCTTGCGCTCGACGACTTCGGAACCGGCTACTCCAGCCTGCGGCACCTGCAGGCGCTTCCCTTCGATGAGTTGAAGATCGACGGAAGCTTTGTCAACTCGATGTCGGAACGGCGGGAGAGCCGCAAGATTGTCGCTGCCATCGTCGGTCTGAGCCACAGCCTGGGCATCACCACCGTCGCCGAAGGAATCGAGACGAAGGCCCAGGCGGAGATGCTGTATTATCTCGGCTGCGCGCGTGGGCAGGGCTGGCTGTTCAGTCATCCTCTCCCCCCAACGGCCGTGGCGGATTACTTTTTCAAAGAGAAAGGACTCGAGCCCATGCTGCCGTCGCCGCAATCGCATGTCGCGGCAACGATCGGCACGACGCTGGAGGTGCAACCGGCGCAACGGCTATCGCAATTGCAGGCGATCTATGACGGAGCTGCCGTGGGCCTGTGCTTCCTTGACCGCGATCTTCGCTACGTAAGTCTGAACAAGCCACTGGCGGAGGCCAAGGGTCTCTCGATTGAGAACCACCTGGGCAGGACCGTTGCGGAGGTGATGCCGGAGAACTATCCCAAGATTGCGCCGTATCTGCAACGGGCTCTCCAGGGCGTGGCGACGAATGGCCTCGAGGTGACTATGGCGGGCGAGTCAGGATCGAAAGAGAAGAAGACCTACCTCGTCTCCTATGAGCCAGCCAGAGACGAGGCCGGCGAGGTGGTTGGCGTGTCCGTCGTGCTGGTGGACATCACCATGCGTAAACGAGCGGAGAACACGTTGCGGGCCAGCATCGACCATTACTGGCGCGCCGCCGGATCGAATCCGCAGGTGCCCTGGACCGCCGACTCGCAGGGCAACATCCTCGACATCAGCCCGCGATGGGATGTGGTGACTGGGCTAACCCGGCATGATGCCCTCGATGGCCGCTGGAAAGATGTAGTCCATGCGGAGGATCGGGAGCGCGTGGTGCGGTGGTTCGAACAGGCCGTCATTGGCGGGACTCCACTCGATCTGCTGTGCCGCCTGTGCAGGCCGGACGGTGAAGCGATCTGGATTCGCATGACCGCCGCCGCGCGCTTCGGGTCGGATGGCAAGGTGGAGCGATGGTACGGCACGATGGAGGAGATCAACACCGGCAGTCCCACCGAGTATGCCTACTACGCCTGATCTCTGCGCGTAATTGCTACGTCTAGGCCGACGCAGCAGTGACGTGGCGATACTTCGGCTTGAAACCGAGTTGCCGGGCTACTTCCAGAATGCGGTCGAAGTTCAGGCTGATCGTCGCGCCGGCTTTCTGCGTCACCTCATCCTCGATGGGGAGATCGAAGTCATCCGCTCCGTAGACCAGACCCTCCAACGCGCGTTCGTTCTGGGTGAGCACGGATGTGCGGATGTGGGACACATTGTCGAGATAAATGCGGCTCAGCGCGAGGTGGCGAAGATACTCGCCGGAGCTGATCTCGATCCCGCCAATCTGAGTGAAGTAGGGCTTGTAGGTCCAGCACAAAAAGCTGGCAAGGCCGTTGGTCTCATCCTGAAAGTTGCGCGTGCGTTCGAGGTGTTCGAGGCGCTCCTCGAGAGTCTCGTCGAAGCCGATGACCATGGTCGCCGTGGTGCGGAGGCCGGCGTCGACAAGGGCGCGCTGAGCCTCAAAATATTGCGCGACCGTGTATTTGAACTTGCTGTGGCGCTTGCGAAAATCTTCGGTGAGGATCTCGGAGCCGCCGCCAGTGATCCAGCGAACGCCTGCTGCTTTGAAACGCTCGGCCGTGGCTGTGTAGTCGAGTTTCGCGTGATCGGCGAGATACATAAACTCGGCAATCGTCAGGGCGTAGAACTCCAGCCGATCGCCGTAGCGCTCCCGAATGGCGTGGAAGAGATCGCAGTAGTAGTCCAGCGGGAGATGTGGATTGAAGCCGCCGTTGAAGGCCGCGAGGTCGCCCCCCAGCTCAAGCAGTTCATCGAGCTTCGCGAAGACCTCGTCCTGCTGCATGACGTAGCCGCCCTCCTGTCCGGGGAGGCGATAGAAAGCACAGTAGTCGCACTGAGCAACGCAGACGTTGGTGTAATTGATGATGCGCATGATCATGTACGTGCAGGCGCCGGGCTTGTGAAAGCGTCCGCGCACCTGATTCGCCAGCGCGCAGAGTTCTTCGTTCGAGGCGTTCTGCCAGAGCCAGCGGGCATCGTCGCGGCTGATGCGTCCACCGCCGTGGACGGTCTGCCGAATCTGCTCGAGTGTGGGCGTAACCGTGACCGGGCTGGAGATCATGTTTCGATTGTAAAGAAACGGCGTCGCGGGCTGCTATTCCCAGTGCGACGTGTGGCGCTTCAGCCACCAGCAGGGAGGATTTCCAGCCTGCGGAAAAAGTGCGCTGCTGCACGTCGTGGCGACATCTCCGTCGTAGTCGAACTCTTCTTTTTGACCTTTGAGCGGGGTGGCGATGAACTGATGCACCTGGACGGTCTGAAACGCGGTGCCTCGCGAGATGCGCGCGCGCAGGTAAGCCCAGTCCGCCGCATACAACAGCACCAACGCTCCGATGAGAAGCTGGAGACCCCGCGCCGTCCATTGTTGTTTCGACATTCGATCGTCCTGGGAAATCCTTGTGATCGGCGATACGGCCTTTCGCCCAAATCTACCGTCCAAACGAGTATCACCCGCCGCGAGTAGTTTGAGCGAACGCACTGGGCAAAAGAATGAGAGACCGAATGGGTAAAGCCTGGATTGAGAATCTTGCCGACGACATTAAAAATGAAGGCCGCGATGCGGCGGAGAGCTATGGCAGGGACCAGCATCGCGCAGGTATTGTGGCAGGGGAGGGTCAAGTGTTCTTTACCGCGCTGGTTACCTGTTTGGAGCAGGATGTAGCGGAGATTCGAAGCCAGTTACAGGGGAGCGCAGTCTCCTGCGAGACCTCGGTCGTGAAGGATGGACCAGCGCAGGTGAAGCTGAGCCGCGATCGGTTTCCATGGTTCGACGCCACGCTGAAGCATGAGGGCGAAACGATCGTTCTCGATTACGCGAAAGGTCGCGGCGCTGCCGAAGACAAAAATCTCCGCGAAAGCACGGAGCGGCAGACTGCCTGCTTTGCGTTCCAGGTGGATGGGCAGGATCGGCTGTCGACCACCGAAGCCTTTGGCGACGATCCGCACACCTTCCATCAGCCGGAGGAGTTGTCGAAGCATATCGTCGAGCTGCTCTTCAAGCTGTAGTGATGCCGAGGGCTGTCAACGTGTCCTTCGTGAGGTGCTGCCGGGTTAGCGGAAGTTGCTTCCACGGGTCGCGGGAGAGACGCTGACGCCACTCCGCAAAGTTCGCGGCGTGAAACGCTGGGCGCTCAGGGAGTTTAAGATCGGCCCAGCTTAATGGCAGAGAGACGGTCGCACCGGGGCGCGCACGCGGAGAAAACGCCGCCACAGCAGTGGCACCGCGTTCGTTACGCAAATAGTCGAGGTAGATGCGGTCTTTGCGCGCGGCCTTTGTCATCTTTGTCAGGTAGAGCGTGGGGCTCTGCTTCTCCATCTGCAGGACAAACGCATGAGCGAACTGCTTGATGACGGTCCAGTCGTAGTGCGGCTCAATCGGCGCCACGATGTGAAGTCCCTTGCCGCCTGTGAGTTTGAGAAAACTCGCAAGGCCAAGCAATTTGAAGAGCTTGCGCACTTCAGCAGCGCTGGCTGCGAGCGTCTTCCAAGCGATCGCCATGTCGGGGTCGAGGTCGATGATGAGGCGGTCGGGATGTTCGAGATCGTCGTTGCGCGAGCCCCAGGGGTGAACCTCAAGAACACCCAGCTGGGCGAGACCGGCGAGCGCTTCAGGCGTTGACAGCGTGATGTAGGGCTCGGGTTTGCCGGTCTTTTTGTCAGGCACGTCGATCGACTCGATGCCGGGCGGCAGCATGTGGTTCTTGTGCTTTTGATAAAAGCAGGGCTTTTCGCTCCCCTCGGGACAACGGACGAGTGAGAGAGGCCGACCGGCGATGTGCGGAAGCATCTCCGCCGCAACGGCCCAGTAGTAGTCCGCAAGGACCTGCTTGGTGAGGGCCGACTCTGCATCAAGGATCTTCTCCGGATGAGTGAGACGAATGGGCGCGTGTTCAGCGTGACCTACCGCAGGCGCTGTTTTCGCTGCGATGGCCCTGGGTGCGGCGTGAGAGGCGCGGGATTTGCGTGGCGTCGGTGCGGCTTCTTCTCGCATCACTTCGGCGGCGGCCTTGTCTTCGCGTAGCCCTTGAAAGGAAGCCTGACGAACAACATTGTCGGCGGTCCACGTAGCGAAGTTAACTTGCGCGACCAGTTGCGGCTTGACCCAGATAGGGTGGTCGCGGCGTGCGTCGGCGGGTGGGTCGTGAAAGGGATTTGTAGTGCGGCGAAGTTTTTCCAGCTGGGTGCGCAGGGTGCTGTGCGTCTTCTGCGTGAAGCCGGTGCCGGTACGCCCGGCATAAATGAGTCTCTTGTCCTCGTAGTAGCCAAGCAGCAGCGAGCCAATCGCATGAAGGCCGGTGTGTCCTTTGGAAGGCAGCGTGAAGCCGCCGATGACGAACTCCTGCTCGTGGATGCACTTGAGCTTAAGCCAGTCGGTTGTTCGCCCAGAGGTGTATTTGCTGGCGGCTCGTTTCGAGATGATGCCTTCGGCGTGAAGTTCGCAGGCCTTATGGAACATCGTCTCGCCGCTGGTCTCGATGTGTTCGCTGAGGCGGAGATACTCGCCTGCGCCTTCGAGGACTTGCGCAAGTACCGCTTTACGTTCCACGAGCGGCAGGCCGCGAAGATCATGACCGTTGAGATGCAAAAGGTCGAAGAGAAAATAGGTCAGAGGCTTGCGAATGCCCTCTTGAAAAGCAGCCTGAAGATCCGCAAAGCTGGTCGTGCCGTTTTCGGCGAGCACAACAACTTCGCCATCGAGAATAGCGCTCTCGATCGGCAGAGCCGCGATCTCAGCGGCAATGGTCTTCATGCGGTGCGTCCAGTCCAGACCGCTGCGGGTGAGGAGTTGAACCTGCGTGCCCTCTTTGCGAGCCTGCATACGGTAGCCGTCGAGCTTAAGTTCATGCAGCCAGCCTTCGCCCTGCGGCGGCGAGGTCGCCTGCTGAGCGAGTTGTGGCGCAAGAAAATCTGGCAGTTTTTCTTTCGCAAGTTTTGCGAGCTGAGGGAAGAACATTGCACTAGCCTTCGCTTTGCGAGTGGCCTTCTTTTCTGGCGCGGCTTCTTTTTCGGCGGCATCTTCCTTGCGATACCAGGCGCTCCCGATAGAGGTATTCTTCGAGTTCCAGACGTGATCTTCGTTACGCGCAATCTCTTCGAGCGAGCGTCCGGTAACAGCGCTGTTCGGAGACTCTTCGGTGATGCAGGGATCTTTATCCGTGCGCTCGAAGTCGTCATGTTCTTTGATGAGAAGCCAGTTAGGCTTGCGCTCGTTCGCGGCCTTACCGCCCATGCGAACGAGCGTCCAATTGCCCTTCATCTTGGTGCCGTGCATGGTGAACTTCAGCGAGCCTGCGCGCAGCCCTTCATCCACATCGGTGTGACCAGCCTGTGGCTCCCACGTTCCCTGATCCCACACCATGACCGTACCGCCGCCGTACTGGCCCTGCGGGATGATACCCTCGAAGCCGCCGTACTCGATGGGATGATCCTCCACCTGCACAGCGAGACGCTTGTCACCTGTGAAGTAGCTGGGACCTTTCGCAACCGCCCAGCTTTTGAGCACGCCGTTCCAGCCGAGACGGAAGTCGTAGTGCAGGTGCGAGGCAGCGTGTTTCTGGATGACAAATGGCAGCTGAACTTTCTTGAGCCAGGTCTCCTTGCCGCTGGGCTCGGCCGTAACTTTGAAATCGCGCATGGAGCGATAACGGGCCAGTTGCTCATCCACAGCATCTGTAGAAGATTTGTGTGTGTATGCGCGTTTTGCCGTCTTCTTCGCGGCTACCTTTTTCGCGGATTTCTTCGCAGCTTTTTTCGTCGTCATAGGTCAGGCCGACTTGCGAGATTTGGCGTGCTTTGCGGATTTCGCAGGAGAAGATTTGACGAGCGTCGGGCCACTCTTGCCCTCAGCAGTGCGGGTCGCGGTCTTCTTCGGCGCAGGGGCTTCGTCCCCCTTGACGCTGCGGCGGAGAGCATCCATCAGGCTGACGACCTTGGCCGATCTGGGTGCAGATTCTTCCTTCGGAAGAGGCGCGTGTTTCACCTTGGCCTCGACCATCGCGCGGAGGGCCGACTCGTACTCGTCCTTGAACTTCTCAGGTGCAAACTTCGCTGCCTTGCGCTCGATGAGTTCCTTGGCCAAAGCGAGTTGATCCGCATCGATGGCAACCTTCTTGATCTCGCCAAAGTAGTCCGCCGGCTTGCGAAGCTCTTCTGCGTAGCGCATGGTGTAGGCCATCATGCCAGGGAGCGCATCGTCACTGCCGGCAGAGATGGCAACCAAATGCTCGCGGCCTCCGAAAGCAATCTTGCCAAGCGCCACTTTTTTTGTAGCCTGCAGGGCTTTGCGGACGACGGCGAAGGCCTCGGCGTGCGCGTCGGTCTCGGGGACGACGAAGTAGGGCTTCTCAAAGAACTCAGGCTCGATCGCATCGATGTCCACGAACTGCGTGATGTCGAGAGTCTTCTTCGAGGGGATGCGCAGGTTCTCAATATCGTGCGGCTCGATCATCACATACTCGCCCTTGCTGTACTCGTACCCTTTGACGATCTCGGAGGCCTGAACGGGACCCTGCTCTTCGCTCTGATCCCCGGAGGTTTTTTGATACTTGATTCGCTCGCCGGTCTTGCGGTTGAGTTGGTGGAAGTGGATCTCGCTCTTGGCCTCGGTCGCCGGAAAGAGACGGATGCCAAAGGAGACCAGTGAGATGCGAAGTTGACCGGACCAGTAGGGGCGCGCCATTGAGGGATATCTCCACTGGTTTGGAGGCGGGCGACGCTGAAGAGGATGCCTGTGCCACCACAACCTGTTCACCCGAAGACGGTAGACTGGCATACGGCGAGATCGAGTCTGCATCTCACCCTGTAGCCGACAACGCTTTTTCTGAAAGTGAGGGTGTACGTGGAACGAGTGATCTCTGATGCGCTGGTATTTTTTGGGGCGACGGGCGACCTGGCCTATAAGCAGATATTTCCTTCCCTGCAGCGGCTGGCCAAGCGCGGCAAATTGAATGGCCCGGTCATCGGAGTGGCAAAGTCCGGCTGGAACCTGGAGCAATTCAAAGAGCGAGCGCGTAAGAGCGTCGAAGAGCATGGAGGACTTGACCCGGTTGGATTTGCGGAGCTGTTGAGCCGTCTGCGCTATGTCGATGGCGACTACGCCGATGCCGAGACCTTCAAGCAGGTGAAGCAGGAGCTAGGTGCAGCGACGCATCCGATTCACTATCTGGCGATTCCGCCGACCCTGTTCAGCGAAGTGATGAAGCAGTTGAAGGCCGCAGGATGCGCCGACTGCGCACGCATTGTGATCGAAAAGCCGTTCGGCAGAGATCTTGCCTCCGCGCAGGCTCTGAACCGCCTGGTTAACTCATTCTTTCCTGAGGAAGATGTCTTCCGCATCGACCACTATCTGGGCAAGAACGCCGTACAGAATCTGCTCTTCTTCCGCTTCGCCAACTCGTTCCTTGAACCCATCTGGAACCATCAGCACATTCAATCCGTCGAGATTACGATGGCCGAAAACTTCGGGGTGCAGGGCCGCGGCTCCTTCTACGATGGCGTGGGCGCGACCCGGGACGTGGTTCAAAATCACCTGATGCAGTTGCTGAGCAATATTGCGATGGAGCCGCCGCCGGGCAGGGACATCGAGATGTTCCGCGACGAGCGCGTGAAGGTGCTGCGGG
>JBDTDX010000272.1:0-6562 GCA_039922815.1 Granulicella sp. | reverse complement strand
AGCCTTCTCTAAAGCAACAGAAACCCAAACAACAAAGAGCCATCCGCGAGGATGGCTCTTTTATTGTGCTCTCGCAGACAGCTTCTAGAGCAGTTCCCGCGAAGGTATAGAGTCGAACCGCCAAGGGTCAACGGCCCGTTGCCAAACCAGCATGGGGCGAAGCCCCATGCTGGTTTGGCCATTAAGGGAGCAAGGGCTGAAAGCCCGTCCTAGACACCATCGAGGAACCCGCTTCTAAGCGCCCACCAGTAGGATCGGCATCGTCGGTGTGGTTGCACCGCCTTCAGCCTCCATCGTCACGCCAAACGCCTTCGCCGCCACTCCCTTGGGAATCTGTGGCATCACGACGCTGGCGTAGCCGCGCGCATCCGGGCGGAAGGTTCCCGCCGGCACAGGCGCCGTACCATCCGCTGGAATAATCCAAAGCTCATACACCTTGGCGATCGGCAGCGGCTCCAGGTTGTTCGCAGTAAAGATCAGCGTTCCCTTGTCGGCGACATACGTCGCACGGCCCTGGGGAAGCGCCTTCGCCGCAGGAGTCGTATTCAGAGTCACGCGCAGCGCATTCGAGTCCGTAAATGCATCCAGAATCTCCTGCGACTTCGCTGCACCGGCTGAGAGCGTGGCCATCTGCGCCGTCTGTGCCTTCAGCTGCGCCGACTGTCCAGACACTGTGCTCTGCAACTGCCCGCGCTCGTTGTACAGGCTCACCGAAGAGAAGGCGACACCCGCGGCAACCGCCCAGCCCAGCCAGGGCAGCAGCTTCCCGCCCTGGCGCGATTGCGCCATCGGCACCGCACGCTCTACCGGAGCCACCACACGGTCGATCGGCACCACGCGCTTCTCCCGCTCGATCTGCCGCAGGAACCGCTCCCGCGCCGCAGGAGCAGGTACTGCCTGTTCCACACTCAGCGAGACGAGCGAAAGATCACTCAGCGCCTCGTGATACTCCGCCTGGCACTCCAAGCACTGGGCAAGGTGAGCGTCCACCACCGCCGCCTCCTCGGTACTGAGGAGTTGCATGGCATGAAGCGTCAAATCTTCTGGTTCGATATGTTGATTGTTGTTCATGCCTGGAATGCCTTTCTCAGCGTCGTCAAACCGCTGCGAATGCGAGTCTTTACCGTACCCAGAGGATCGCCGGTCATCTCGGCGATCTCAGCATGAGTCAATCCATCAAAAAAAGCCATCTCTATGGTCTTGCGCTGTTCCTGTGGCAGCAGTTGAATCGCTCCCCGCGCCTTCTCCATCAGCGAGTTCTGCTCTGCCTCATTCGCCAGGTTATACGGCGAAGCAAACTGCATCTCTTCAATCGAATCCGTAGGCCGCCTGCGTCTCAGCGCATCGATCGACCGATTCCGCGACACCACCGCCAGCCAGCCGCCAAGGCTGCCCCGCGTCGCGATAAAGGTGTCCGGATTCCGCCAGATCTGCATGAAAATCTCCTGGAGCACGTCCTCCGCTCCCGATGGATCCCGGAGGACGCGCAGCGCCACCGAGTACACCACCTTCGAATAACGGTCGAAGATCGACGCCATGGCCCGCTCGTCGCCCTTCTGAACAAGACCCAGCAGTATCGAGTCATCATCACTCGATGCCGTCGGCATGTTCACCATTCCCGTGTCTCTATACATGAACGCACCCTTGCATCAACTGGATTGCTGGTTGCCCACAGCAACGAAAGTAAATTCTGTTCGGCTTTTGTCCGGGTAACATAGGTAATGTTTCCGATAGCTTGGTTCCGTAATCTGGTAACGCTTTTGGTCGAAGCCAGTGTACGTTATCCGACTGATAACAACCATCGCTACCCTCATCTGGTTGCTCAAGCATCAACATAAGATCCACAGAAAGCTCCGGTCACAGGGAAATATGAAAGTCCGCATAGATAAGATGCTCGTCGACCAGGGTTTCGCCGCCTCCCGCGAACGCGCCCAGGCCCTCATCCTCGCTGGCCGCGTCCTCGCCGACGAGCAGCGCATCGACAAACCCGGTACCTCCATCGCCTCCACCGCCGTCCTCCGCATGCTGGGCAACGACCTCCGCTACGTCAGCCGCGGCGGCCTCAAGCTCGAAAAGGCCCTCGCCCACTGGCAGATCGACCCCACCGGCCTCGCCTGCATCGACGTCGGCGCCTCCACCGGCGGCTTCACCGACTGCTTCCTCCAGCACGGTGCCGCCTCCGTCCTCGCCGTCGACACCGGCTACGGCCAGATCGCCTCCAAGCTCCGCTCCGACCCCCGCGTCACCCTCCGCGAACGCTGCAACGCCCGCCTTCTCCCTCCAGGCGACCTCATCCCCAATTCTCCCGCGCCCATCACCCTCCTCGCGCTCGACGTCTCCTTCATCTCCGCCACCCTCGTCCTGCCCGCAGTCCTGGCCGCTCTCGTTCCAGCCGCCCTCGTCCCCGAAGGAGCCACCTGGCAAGGCGAAGCCGTCATCCTTGTAAAGCCCCAGTTTGAAGCCGGTCGCGAACACGTCGGCAAGGGCGGCATCGTCCGCGATCAGGCCGCCCGCCAGATCGCCATCGACCGCGTCCACGACTGCGTCCTCGCCCTCCACGGAACCCACACCGACATCATCGACTCCCCCATCCGCGGCATGGAAGGCAACCACGAATACCTCCTCCGCGCCCGCTTCAACGCCCCTGCATAGCGACCGCAGCTTTTATTTAGCGATTGCCCCTTATATTTGTTATTCCCGAAGGGAATCTGCGTTTGTAGGGTGCCAGATACCGGGGTGCCCCATCCTTTGCAGCCCCATCGCAAAGGGTGGGACTGACCAATCCTCATCGCCTCCGCGACTTTGTTTTGAAAGGGCGGGCTTCAGCCCCGCCAAACAATCCCCCGAAACAGGCTTCAGCCCTGAGCGACATACCCACTACCCCGGCAAAGAAATCCGAAACACGGTCCCACTCTTCCCCGGAGTCACCCGGCTACGCATCCGTATCCGCCCCTTGTGCCGATCCATAATCCTCTTTGAAAGCGCCAGCCCCAGCCCGCTCCCATGATCGCCCTTGGTCGTAAAAAACGGTTCAAACACCCTTTCGGCAGCCTCCGACGGAATCCCATGGCCATTATCGGCAACCACCAACTCGATTCGATCCCCCCGCCGCCGCAGCCGCAAACGCAGCATTCCCTGATCCGGCAGCGCGTCCACCGCATTCACAATCAGGTTCGAAATCACTTGCAGTATCTCGCCGGTATGCACCTCGGCGGAGATGCCGTCCGGCAGCTCCTTCACCAGGCGAATCTTCCGCTCGTCAATCCTGCGTTGATGGATGCGCAGCCCAGCCTCCGCCAGTTCCACCAGGTTGATCGTTCGTGGTGTCCCCGAAGACCGCGTAAATCCCAGCGTCTGCCCCACAATATGCGTCAGGGTATTCATCTGTTCCGCTGCTTGCCCCATATACAGCCGTACCTTGTCAGCGTCGGCTGCCTCTTCACACGCCAGGTACGTCAGGTGCCCCAGCGCCTCCAGCGGATTCTTGATCTCATGCATCAATTCGAGCGCCAGCTGCCCCGCAACGGCTCGCTCCTCGGATTTGCGCAGCGCCTCCGTCGCGGCTTCCAATTGCTCGTTCAAGTCCCATATCGGGGCATGGCCCATAAACTCTCCGCATTGAGACGCTTAGGAATTGCCACAGAAAAGTGGCATTTCTCCATGGAGAGAAACTCCCTACATCCACAACATTGCCTGTCCATGGGATGCAGAAACTCATCCAGGAATAAACCGGGTCCCAACACATAAGTTTTTAGGTCACTGTATCCGAGTTTCATTCCGCGAAAGACGCACCGATTTTCTCAGGAATATCTCGCAGCCAATCGCAGTTACAATTTCAACGAACCGGAGCACGGTCCTGTCCAGTCACCGTCCGCACCGCCGCGATCAGCGCCTCAGGCGTCGGGAAACCACTCAGGATCGCTGCGTTTGCGCCAGCGGCCCGCTTCACTCTGTCAGGCTCCATAGTGAGCATTCTTATCTCAGGTTGCGTCGCCTGCGCAAGCTCCACGGCGCTTTCGTATTCGGTGGTAGAAATCGTCTGGCACAGGATGAGAAGGCCAACCGGCTCCATCCCCAGAATCTGCGCCGCCGCCATCAAGCTAGAGGCAGTCCACACCCGATACCCCTGCCCCTCCAGCAGCCATCGCCGGGTACGCAGCAGGTTTTCGTCATACCCGAAGATCAGAATCGAAGAGGAGGCAGACACATCACTCATTACTGCACCCATACCCACACCTTGCGTACATCAGAATAGCTCGATCGAAATTTAACTTCTACGGTCTGGACGACATTGCGTTGCTTTTTCCCCAATCTCGCCAAGTCGCAGCCGTTACACTAAACCCACACATGCTCTTAGCCGCCATCATCTCCAAGCCGCAGAAGCACGAGCTCGCCACCATCCTCCCCGGGCTCATCGAGTGGCTCACCAACCACGGTTACGACTACATCCTCGACCCCGACAGCGGCGCCTACCTCAGCTGCGCCCAGTGCGTCGAGCGCCCCGACATGCCCGCGCGCCATCCCAACCTCGTCATCGTCTTCGGTGGCGACGGCACCCTACTCGCCGCCGCCCGCGCCTTCGCCCATACGGACACCCCCATCCTCTCCGTCAATCTCGGCTCCCTCGGCTTCCTCACCGAAACCCCCCTCTCGGACATCTACAACACCCTCGAGGCCTGGTGCCGCAACACCGCCGCCATCGACCTCCGCAGCATGATGCACACCGAACTCCACCGCAACGGCGAGATCATCAACAAGTGGGACGCTCTCAACGACGTCGTCCTCGCCAAGGGCACCATCGCCCGCATGGCCGACTTCACCGTCGAGATCGACGATCAGCTCATGGCCACCTTCCGCGCCGACGGCGTCATCGTCTCCACCCCCACCGGCTCCACCGCCTACAACCTCTCCGCCGCCGGCCCCATCATGATGCCCTCGGTCAACGCCATGGTCGTCACCCCCATCTGTCCCCACCTGCTCACCATCCGCCCCATCGTCGTCCCCGGCGAGTCCAATATCAGCATCAGCGTCGTCGGCGTCCCCAACGAGACCTACCTCACCGTAGACGGACAGGAAGCCGTCGAACTCTTCCTGGGCGACCGCATCCACTGCCGCCGCTCCGCCTACAGCGTCAAACTCCTCCGCCACCAGCCCAACGGCCTCTTCAACGTCCTACGCTCCAAACTAAAATGGGGCGAACGCTAACGCACCTCTAAGCTGCAACCCCTCGCAAAGCGTAGGCAACTTGGAGGTGCTAGCAGGAATAAAAGGAGACGTGGTTCATGTATGACCCAAACTTCAATCCTTATGTTTCTGATCCAAGCTTCAGACCGTATGTTTCGTTGATTATTGGGTTGCTCTTATCGGGGCTGGCAGTAATGGAGACGTTATCTGGAGAAGCGTTGGGGCGCTATGGTCGTTCGTTCACCCGGCTCGAAGAACCGAATAAATTCTGGGGGGGAGTCGCAATAAGCTACTTGGGTGGTGCGTTTGGCATTGGATACTTTTTGTATAAGACCCACCTATTTTCGAAGTGAGCTGCTCTTTTCCCGGGTGCCCCATCCTTCGCAGCCTCACCGCGAAGGGTGGGATCTTCCAACGTTAGTTTCCCTGTCGTCTCGCGCTCTCTGAGTACGGCATCTTGTACCTATCTTAGTGACGAGAACAGCGTTTATCAGGACTCACTCGACTTGGACGTCATTTCTTCAGGATTGCGCGCCAAGCCTTTGTATTGGTAAACGTCTCCAACAAGCCGTCTTCAATGAGTGCATTGGCCTGAAGGCAACAGTTGAGCCAAAGTTCACAGGTCCGGAAAGGCGACTGTACATCTAAGTGGAAAGTCAGCGACTGGTAAGTGGAAAGTCAGCGACTGGAAATAAGTGAACACAGGCGCGTTTTTCTTCAATAATCGCCCTGGCCAAGAAGCGATCCTGCTGTACGATTGACGAACAGAAATAGATCCCCCGCTCGATCGCGTGAGAAACAGTTTTGTCAGTCATGATTGATGCGGAGGAATATACTAATCCCGCTTTGCCGGTATTCCTATGAATCGACGTGAATTCCTACACACGACTGCCTTCGGATTAGCTGCGGCCGCCCTGGCGCCGGCGCAAGAGTACGATCGCGACAAACGTCGCCGAGTCGGTCTGATCGGTTGTGGATGGTATGGAAAATCGGATCTGTTCCGGCTGGTGCAGGTATCGCCGGTCGAGATCGTCTCTTTATGCGACGTCGATTCGCAGATGCTCTCGAACGCTGCCGACATGTCCGCCGCCCGGCAGCGTTCCAAGAAGAGGCCTCGCACCTACTCGGACTATCGAAAGATGCTTGCCGAGAAAGATCTGGACCTGGTGTTAATTGCACCGCCCGACCACTGGCATGCCTTGATCATGATTGAAGCCGCAAAGTCTGGCGTGGACGTCTGGGTTCAGAAACCGATTAGCCACGACGTTCTGGAAGGCAAGGCCATGCTGGCCGCTGCCCGCCACAACAATCGCGTTGTCCAGGTTGGTCTGCAACGCCGTAGCACGCCTCACCTGGTCGAGGCAAAAGAGCGCTTCAT
>JBDTDX010000271.1:0-3089 GCA_039922815.1 Granulicella sp. | reverse complement strand
AGCAGTGTCTGCCCGCTGGGTAGCAGCCAGACTTGCGACTGTCTCTGGGGAAAGATGTTTGAAGGGTGTCGAAGCACTGGTCGGTCCCAGTTGATTCTGAATAATTGCCGGTATCATCGAAAGATGGGCGAAGCGGCTTCCCCAGATCAAATGACGTTCGAAGACGTCGGAGAACGCTGAAATACTGGTCGAAAACACATAAACGGCTGTCTTCGGCGGAAGTCGATTCAATTCTTTCTGAACCGCGTTCTCTTCTGCGGGAGCCGAGCTGTAACCTCGAACTTGCCTTGCGACCAAGCCGATCGGAAGTAGCACAACAAAGCATGCAGCGATCGCGGTTATCACCGAAGCGGTTCGTCGATCGGAAATCGCGGCAATCGAGGACGGAACCGCCTCAATGAGGAGCCAGAACGCAGCCAGTTCGAGAAAAGCAGCGTTCGGGTAACGCTGATAGGCCCACCCCGTATGCTGCACCAGGAAGGCGAACAGCGCTCCATAGCTGCAAACTGCAAGTACGAGAGGAACTGTTGAAATGCGGAGCTTTCGATACAGTAGCGACACGAGAAAAACAACCGGAAGTAATATATCGAGCTTTACGTGATTGTGGATTGCAAGCCAACCAGCACTATAGGCACCGAAAGCCCAATAGGTGTTGAGAAGAACGGGAACAATCTGTTTGAAATAGATCGGACTGACAAAAAAAATCAGCCCGATATATCCGCAACCCGTTAGCAAAAGAGTGAGGAATTCCGGTGAAATGGCACGACGCAGGCTTCGGTTTCGAAGAGCCAAGGCTAGTTCCAGGAAAACAACCACCAGTACCTGTTGCGGCTTGAAGCAAACGGCAAGACCAGCCACGAAGCCGAGTGCGATGTACTCCGTCCTCGACAGGCTGCGCCTCGCGTTGAGCGCCGCAGCAAGAATATACGGCAGGAGCAGAATTACCAGTAGGTGTTCGCGTTGGCCGAAGTTGCCCGGCTCAATCCATAGCTCAACTACTGCTACGGAACACAGCAGAAGTATGCGGACGACCAGAGCCATGTCCGGCCGGAGTCTGCGTAGAAGATGCCCGATCCACGCTATGTTTCCCGCGATCATCGAGAGTACAAGAAGACGCAGCATCAACAGCACATTGATGTGCACAAGGTTCGATAGCATCACGGGGAGTGTCGAAAACCAGACAACTAACGGAGGGTTCACTTCAATCAGCTGAGGACCATAGAGCTTAACCCCTGCTAATACCCGCTCCGCTGCGTACAGCAGCCATTCTTGATCGTAGCCGTTTTGCCCTGAAACCAGCAGGCTGACTACAAGGGTGACAACGCAGCCTAGCCCCACAAAAAGGGAGCAGCCTTCGAGCACTCGCTGCAAGGGTATCTTCTCGCTAGCTTGCCGTAAATCGGGATCACTGGGTGCCCCATTGCGAATAGCCTTCATGACGTCAAACCTACCCCTGTGCCAGTTCCTTCGCTCGCATCGTCGCGCGCTTGACCGCCTTGATAAGGGTCACCCGCAGGCCACCTTCTTCGAGTTCCAGAATGCCGTCGACCGTGCAACCCGCCGGTGTGGTTACCTGGTCCTTCAACAGGGCAGGATGATAGCCCGTCTCGAGAACCATTCGCGCGGCGCCATACGTGGTCTGCGCCGCTAGAAGAGTCGCCACATCGCGCGGCAGCCCGACGTTCACGCCGGCCTAGGCCAGCGCCTCAATGATGATGTAGAGGAACGCCGGTCCTGAGCCGGATAGCCCCGTCACTGCATCCATATGCTTCTCATCGACGACCACGGTGCGACCCACCGTCTGGAAGATTCGTTGTGCGATGGTCATTTGCTGCTCGCTCACAAACCGCCCGCTGCACAGCGCGGTTACGCCCGCCGCCAGCATCGAAGGCGTATTGGGCATCGCCCGCACTACGGCCAGCTCGCATCCGGCTGCGTCTTCAATGCTCCGCGTCATCACCGACGCCGCGATGGATAGCAGCATCTTATCCTTGTTCAGCGCGGGGCGAATCTGCTCCACCAGCGCCGGTACCTGGATCGGCTTGACGCCCAGCAGGATCACGTCTGCTTGCTCAGCCGCATGCAGATTGTCGGTCGTCACTTCAACACCGAACTGCGCTGACAGCGCCAGCGCCCGCTCCGCATGTTGCACCGTCGCAAAGATCTGGTCCGGCGCAATCAGGTTGTTTTTCAGGAAGGCCTGCAAAAGAATGCCGCCCATCTTGCCTGCGCCAAGTACGGCAACACGCACCCCCGGCAATACGGGTGCCTGAATCACCGGTACAGTTCCGTCAAATACTTCATCGCTCATAGTAAAAGGCTATCAGACTGACATACGGACAGTCTCTACTTCCAGAGAGAAACGATCAATCCACCGGCAACGATCAAGGTTCCTCCGACCAGCACGGCACCTGTCGGAGCAGTGCGGAAGAATATATAGTTGGTGATCTGGAAGACCACAAACAGCGTCGCGATATACAGCCCAGTTACTGCTGCAAACTCCACGGGGGCCAGGTTGAGAGAGGTCCCGTAGAGCGCAAGCAACACACCGCCGACAAGAAACAGGCCAATGCGCATCTGTAGCGAAGGATGATGCAACGCAACCCGCACAATCGCATCGCCCGTCGCTTCAAGGATCGTAGCCAGCAGCACAAATAGGAAAATCCTCATTACCCCGATTCTAAATGGGGCAGCGGTGTCCAAGCCGATTGGTTACCCCTGTTTCTTCTTCTCCGCGATCCAGTTGTCCACACGCTTGTCCAGCACATCCAGCGGCAGTGCGCCCGAATCGATCACCTCGTCGTGAAAGTCCTTCAGGCGGAACTTCGGTCCCAACGCCGTCTGCGCCCGTTGCCGTAATTCCAGGATCTTCAACTGGCCCATCTTGTAGCCGAGTGCCTGTCCCGGCCATGCGATGTAGCGGTCGACCTCTGCCTGCACATTGGTCTCATCGATCGCCGAATGATCGTGGAAGTAGTCGACCATCTGCTGTCGTGTCCAATGCTTGGAGTGAACGCCGGTATCAACCACAAGTCGGATCGCTCGCCAGATGTCTGCTTCCAGCCGTCCATAGTCGCTGTAGGGATCCT
>JBDTDX010000270.1:0-5768 GCA_039922815.1 Granulicella sp. | reverse complement strand
CAGTGAATGATTGAACAAATCGAGCTTGTAATGTAGAACAGGAGGCAGTCTTGCATGTTTTTTTGCACTAGGAGCAGTGAGAGTCCGAGTGACCTCAGAAGGTCTGCAAAGCTAAAGTTCAATTGTCTGACAAAAGGAAGTATGAAGAGTTGCTTGTTGAGGGCTGAAACATGAAAGTTTGCTCGTGCACCATCGCTTCTATAATTGTTATCTCGACCGCTTCTATATCGTCTTCTCTGATTCTGCACGCGGCTCAGGCGCCGGCTGCGGCACAGCAGGCGCATGTCGGCGCAATCGATACAAGCCATATGCAACTTGAAGCGGAACCGGAGCACCAAAAGCCCGACCTGCCGAGCTGGGCATATATACCCGTCTTACCTCCTGGTACAGGCCTGAGACGCGTACCCGACAATGGAGCGATTCTTCACGCGGTTGGCAGCGACAAGGGATTTACCAAGACGCAGATTAGGAACGGCTACGGCCCCCCGGACTGGTTCCCTGACTCGCACCCACGTGCTCCCAAGTCGGTTACAGAAGGAAGACGCGGACAGTATCAGGCCTGTGGACTGTGCCATTTGATCACCGGATATGGTCGCCCGGAAAACATGAGCATCAACGGTCTGCCCGTCGGTTACATCTTGGAGCAGATCGATGACTTCAAGCACGACAGACGTCACAGCTCAGTCCCCAACATGGGTCTGATCACCATGATTCCAGTGGCAAAAAACATCACGCCTGAAGAGGCGAAGGAAGCCGCGGAGTACTTCGCATCAGTAAAACCGTCGAAGTACATCCGTGTAGTAGAAACGGACACGGTACCTAAAACCCGCCCCAACGCACGCATGCTGGTGCCCGACGAGGCCGGCGGCACGGAGCCCATTGGCAACCGCGTAATTGAAGTGCCGGAAGACGTAGAGCAAATTGAAATGCGCAATTGGCAAGTCGGCTTTGTCGCCTACGTACCCAAGGGAAGCCTAAAGAAGGGCGAGAATATTGTGAAGACCGGTGACAAGGGAAGAATCCTATCCTGCGTTCCATGCCACGGGCCGAACCTGAAGGGACTGGGAAATATTCCTCCGATCGCAGGCCGTTCTCCAGCCCAGATGGCTCGCCAGATTTACGACTTCAAGACAGGCGCGCGTCATGGCCTAAACGCTCCATTAATGCAGGTGCCAGTCTCGAACCTGACTGATACCGATATTGTGAATATTGTGGCATATCTAGCTTCGCTCGATCAGTAACACCGGTTTTGTTGGCTCGGCAAAAATCATATGGCAGAATGGACTCGGCTAAATAACTGCGTGTGTCCCCGCCAAAAACTTCTTCACACTGTACCTCGAATAGTCTCGAATCTGCTAGAACCATTCACGAGAACGGAAGCCGGATCTCTTTTCTGATTCACAGGCGGACGAAAGCTCATAACCCACATGTAAATCTGGGGTTACAGGGGCATTGGAAGAACATTATGCCGTCAACAGGGCTTCGACCGGACTGCTCAGATAAGCATCCGAGCACTAAGTCTTGCACTGTTTCAGGATAATTCAGGCTACGTTGGCACTCAGAAGAATAACGACCCAGAATCATCGGTTGCTGAACATGCGATCAGAACCAACCGCGTCCGGATGGGATCTATCTCTAGATCTCCTGGAAAGCAAGACGCTAACGCATCCACTCCAGGTTGACTATTTCGATCAGCCTAATCCGGAATACTTTGAGCTCGGCGTTTTTCACTCCGGCGGACCGCCGTAAGTCTTTCTCAATCTGGACAGGATCGATGCCCCCTTGGGCTCCGTACGACCGTAAGCTCGCCCACACGTTCTCCAGTTACGTCGTAAACTTCGTCTCCACCGGCGACCCCGACGGGAAAGATAGTGCTGTGACATGTCTTCAAGGCTTCAGCTCCCGAAACCAACGAGATTGGTGAGAAGCTGGGAACCTCGCTGCTCAGCGCGGAGAAGTTACCTCTTGGAATGAACACTGGAAAGATCACCAGGGCCATCAGACCATATTGCGCTAACAATCGTCAGTGGTTGTGAGCCTATCGCCCTACTGGCTCGCCGGCTTGGCGTTGGCGAGAGTCGCTTTCTTCACCGCTGGCCCGGTTCCCCAAAAAATAAACGTCCCTAGCTTTGTCGATGTAATGATGTCCATCTTTCCGTCGCCATTAAGGTCGGTGGCGGTTACATCCGAACCAGCTCCAGAAGCATTGTGCACAAGGTGCGGAACTAGTCTCGCTCCACCTGGCGCTTTTGGATCATGCACGGTCTGATACCAATAGAGGACAGCGGGGCCGTATGCGTCCGGATCTAAATAGTCGTCCTGATGAGACCACTGCCGTTTGCCCACGATGAAGTCCGGAATGCCGTCCCCATCCACATCCGCGATGGTAGTGCCATGGGGTTCCGAGAAGGTCACGTCACCGGAGTTCTTGGTATTGAGATTGTCCATTACCATATGGCTGACGAAGGAGATATCGCCATCGCTCGCGCGCTTTTGCTCGAACCACGCGAGTCCCCAGCCATGCGCTTCCAGGACAGTGACGATATCAGCAAGGCCATCCCCATTAACATCGTAGACGCCCATTGCCGCGCCGCCGTAGTTGATTCGCCCCCATCTTCCGAGGGCTTCCGGATGAAACTTCCATGACGCCTGAGTGCTTCCAGACGGCGGCTGTTCCCACCATCCATTGGAGCCTACGATATCGGTGCGGCCATCTCCATTGATGTCGCCAGCTCCGATGCCGTGGGCAGACCAGCCGCCCTTCTCCGAGATAGATTTCACAATCCACGGCCCGGTAGGCTTCGCGGGATCGGGCTTGGCGTATCGGATAAAACCGTCAGCCATATAGACGAGTTCCTGCTTGCCGTCGCCTTCCACGTCCGCCATGATCGACTCTTCGCTAGTCATGCCATCGACTACCTGATAGCTCTTCCAGCGACGCGACTCTCCCTTTGGATTTACGTACAAGATAGCTCCTTTACCCAAGCTCGTCACCAGAAGATCTGGCCAGCCATCGCCGGTAAAATCTCCGGCGTGGTCAAGCAGCATGGCGTACGCATTCGAAGGGTTGGCCGACTCCGCCGGATAGATTTCGCTGCGCCTTGTGTAGTTAGGACCATAGTAGATGTAAGGTCCGGCGAGCACATCCATCTTTCCGTCGCGATTGAAATCTGCGGTCGTTGCGGACCAATTGTAATAGAAGGGACTGATTCGCTGCATTCTGAAGTTCGCCCCAACCTCTTCCTGCGGCTGTTCCTTGGAGGCTAGGTCTTTATATGCGATGTTTCTGAAGCGGACCTGGGTTCCCTCTCCAACATACAGCGCAATCCGCCCGTACCCATCCATCTCTCCGGTGCCGGCGTTAACGAGACCGCCACCTTCATTCAGAAAGCCCCGCAGGATATCGGCATCGAGCAAAGCTTCGACCTCGTTCCATTTTCCTGGATGTACCCCCGGTGCAGGCGGGCCATTCGGCGGCGCCAAACGTGCAGTGCCGCCACTCTGGGTATGCGGAGTAGGAGTGGTCGGGGCAAAACGAATCATGGGGCCAACACTCGTGAGTGGATTTTTGCTGAGAATCTTACCGTTGGAGTCTAGCGTCACATTGGCGCCGTAGATCTTATCTCCGTCTACGGACAGGTAAGTTCCCTTCATGCCATCCGCTGCCTTTTCCATACGCAGCAAAATACCGATGTCACAGGCGCTTTCACAACGGAATGAGAGATACACGCCCGTGTCTTGAAAAGACTTATCCAGCACCAGCCATCCACCACCCTCGCCAGTGCTTTTGCCCGTGATCTCGCCATTCGAAGCTTTCCAATCGGCGTGACCGACAGTACTCCAGCCCGTAAGGCTTGATCCCTTAAAAGTTCCGTCCGGAACGAAACTGGGACCGCTAAGCGCCGATATAGGCTGCCCGTGCGCCGAGACAGAGAGCATCGCAGCCAAAAGTGCGAAAGGGACAACTGTTCGATTGATCCGAATTTCTTTTGGATGCATAACACCTCAGAGCGAAACGTCGCAGTGTGCAAACAACTGCACGTATTGACGAGATATTCGGCGCCATTCTATACCTATCGGGACGCAATGAGCAAGATTTCGCCAACCAAACCGGGAGGGCTAATGGGGTATAACCCGTCGAAGGCACGGCGTCGGCACGGCGCTTACACTTCCAGCAGCCGAACCAGCACTTGAGCGCAGGTGCCGGAATCGGGAAGGATTTCTAAACGAGCCAACTGCTCGCGTACTCACCCGGCCTGCCGGTTCGCTCAACATTCGTCTCAGCGGCGCCTCGAAGTGAACATCCCAATCACCTCTTGATCGCTATCAACCAATAGTGCAAACAAACGCAGGAAGTCAAAAGATCCGAGCTTATTGAGTTCGGGGAATTTGCCCAAAAGCATAGGATTAGCTAACAGCTCCTGGGAGAGGCCTACAGCGTTGGGCGACCTGAAAATACAATGGAAAATAAGGTTTATGTTTAGGCGCCTACTCAAATGAAGTTGTAAGGGTGATGGAAAATCGCGGTTTAGTATCGTCCCAAAGCGCTCCTTAAAGTTCATTACGGAACCTGCGAAACTAAACCTCTTGACAACTCTCATATCGAAGGAATATCCACACGTCTAGCCACGAAAAATGGTCAACAGCGAATCATGCAATCTTTATGTTTATCCGGAAGACAATACACTTACGTGAGGTGACACCAGTGGCAAACAGCGATATCTGCAGACAAGTAGTCCCAGCAGGAAAAGACCTACGTGGAATTCCTCTCTTGAATCTCGTGGTTATGTCGTGTGCTCTATTCATATGCTTGTCAGTCATCTCTGTCTCGGCGAACGCCCAAGTGCTATTCGGCTCGATGGTTGGAACCGTTACTGATCCCAGCGGCGCCGCTATTCCCGGAGCTGCGGTGACGGTTGTCTCCGCGGCGACTAATGATACGCGTACTGTAACGACCAACGATGGTGGGGGCTACTCCATGCAAACGTTGGCCCCGGGTACCTATAAGGTAACGATTGCTAAAGAGGGATTTCAGAGCGACGCGAACCCGAGCGTCGAAGTTCTTCCCAATAACGTAGCTCGGATTGATGCGAAGTTGCAGGTAGGAAATATTTCGCAGACTGTTGCCGTGAGCACCACCTCGCAACAACTGCAGACGGATACTGCGGACGTGCACTCGCAGATTTCTGCCACTGCCCTGCAGGATGCACCACAGCCGACTCGTACCTATCAAGGTGTTCTCAATACGGTTCCCGGCATGGTCCCCCCTGGCGGCCAGCTTGCCGGCGGTACAAACAACCCGTCAAAGTCCATGAATTTCGCGGCAAATGGAACAGGTACATCGGGTCCCAATGTCCGTATCGAAGGTGTAAGCGCTACCAATCCATGGGTTCGGTCGTACACGACCTTCGTGCCTTCAACGGCCGCAATTGCAAGCGTCAACGTTGTTACCAACAGTCCTGATGCTGAGCAAGGCCTTTCTGGTGGCCCATCTGTCACGGTACAGCTCAAGAGCGGAACCAACTCGATTCACGGATCAGTTTATTACAGCAATATTAACAACTGGACAGAAGCTCGTAACTTCTTTCAGCCCGTGGGTCAGAAGCCTGCTCATCTAATCGATAACAACGTGGGAGTCACGGTCGGCGGTCCAATCATCCGCGACAAACTCTTTTACTTCGGAAGCTACGAAGGCGACTATCTGATCCAGGCGCTTTCGGGAATTGTCTCCGTGCCTACCCCTCAGATGCTTTCAGGTGACTTTTCCG
>JBDTDX010000269.1:0-20854 GCA_039922815.1 Granulicella sp. | reverse complement strand
CCGGCCAGCGACGGAATTGCAGCTCCGTTCCGGGCGGCGTTGTACTTTTCATAGGCCTGCAGGCGCGTTAGGGTATTGACGCTGATCTCCTGAACCAGCAGGACTTTCTTATGCTGACCGGAGGAGTAGGACTGCCAGATACAACCGATAGCACGGTTGTTGGCAAGGGATGCTGCGCCGATCGCGGATGGGCTGGTGAGGTCGACGGTCATCATGATTTGAAGAGCCTGAGCGAACTGGGTCAGCGCCTTTTGCTGGGCGGCGGTGTCGGGCAGGGCGGCGATGAACGTATCGAGATCGTCGCGCACTCCATTGGAGTTGGTATCCGGACCGGCAATGGTGGAGGAGGTGTCGAGCGTGGGGAGAACGCCGCTGGCCTGGAGGTTGCGGAGCGTATCCGGGACGGAAACCGCACCGGTGGGCGGGGTGGAGTTTACGGTCGGTGCGGAGCCAGAGCAGCCTGCGAGCAGGAGGAGCGGAAGCAAGGCAACGGCTTTCGCGAGGAACGTGGGCGAGGTGCGAGCTTTCATGCGGATTCCTTCTTGCGCCTTGTAGTGAGGGTTCATACAAAGGGCGTGGATCGCGGATGGAATGACTCATCATCGTGAAAAGAATTGCTGCAAACGGCGAATGGGTGTGGTTCACTCTGTAGGAAGCCAGCTGACACTTTGAAGCGTTCCAGAGGATTTCCCGGGTGGAAATTACTTTATTGCTGCGGAAATGGGAGACGGGGGAGCCTGAGGCGCTCGAAGAACTGATGCCGCTCGTGTATCCCCAGTTACGAGAGGTTGCGGCCGCCTATATCCGGCGGGAGCGCCAGCCGGACATCTTTCAGGCCACCATGCTGGTCAATGAGCTCTATCTGCGGCTGGTCAATCAGCGAAAAGCCGGGTGGGAAGATCGCCATCATTTTTATGCCTTCGCCGCGCGGACGATGCGGATGATCCTGATTGACAATGCACGCAGCAACCAGGCCTCGATGCACGGGGGAGGTACGACTCATGTTCCGCTCAACGATGATCTGGTTTGGGTAGGAATTGGAAGCCCGGACATGCTCGACCTGAACCGCGCTCTTGAGGAGTTGGAGGTCCTCGACTCCAAGAAGGTCCGCGCTATTGAGTTGCGGTACTTCCTCGGTTGCACCGCCGAAGAGACGGCAACCCTGATGCAGGTTTCCAAGGCCAAGGTGGATAGAGACCTGCGCTTTGCCCGGACGTGGCTCTTCGAGCGCATGTTTCCCGACCAGGAAGGTCACCCAGAGACCGAGACAGTCTGAGTCATCTGCGTCCGTTTTCACGCCATTTATTTGCGGCACTTCTTTAAGCCGGAGAGTTGAGTCGACGAATGCAGAACGCCAGTGAACGCCTGGCCCGCATGGAGGCGGTGTTTCATGAAGTGTTGGAGGTCGGTCCTGAGCTACGCGCTACGCGTCTTCAGGAGCTTTGTGGCGAGGACACGCGCCTTCTCGCCGAGGTGCGGAAGCTTTTGCGGGCTGCTGAACGGGAGAGATCGACCTCCGGTGCGAAGCGCGACCAGCAGCGGCTGGACGAGGCGGAGTTTGCACAGCGTTCCATCGGTCCCTACAAGCTGCAATCGCTGCTTGGAAGAGGCGGCACTGGTGCCGTCTATCTTGCGCAACGCGCGGACGGCCAGTATGAGAAGACGGTTGCCATCAAGGTCATCGATGTTCCGCTGGCTACGGAACTGTTTCGCGACCGCTTTCGCCGGGAGCGCCAGATTCTTGCCGGGCTCGACCACCCACTGATTGCAAGATTGCTCGATGGTGGTGTCAGCGAAGAAGGCTCGCCCTACCTGGTGATGGATTATGTCGCCGGCGTACCAATCGACCAGTACTGTACACAACGCGCACTCCCTATCGAAGAGCGTCTTCATCTGTTTCAAAGGGTGTGCGAAGCGGTACAGTTTGCGCATCAGAATCTCGTCGTTCATCGCGATCTGAAGCCGGACAATATCCTCGTCTCCGACGACGGTACACCGCACCTGCTGGACTTCGGCACAGCGAAGCTGCTGTCCCCCGAAGATGCAGCGTTGGCCAGCCAATCCACGCGGGATGGCTTTCTTTCTTTCACGCCACAGTATGCGAGTCCTGAGCAGGTACTCGGCCAACCAGTCACCATAGGCTCCGATGTTTATTCGCTCGGCGCTCTGCTCTTCGTGTTGCTCACCGGCCGACAGCCCTATCAACTCGCAGACTTCAGCACTGGAGAGATGCTGCGCGTTATCGTCAACCTGCCGCCCGCCCGGCCCAGCGCCGGAGACATGCCGTATGGACGAATCGATGCGGATCTCGACAGCATTGTTCTGAAGGCGCTGCGCAAACGTCCGCAGGAGCGGTACGCGACTATCCAACAATTCTCCGCGGATGTTCAAGCCTTTCTCGAACATCGTCCGGTGGAGGCGCGACGCGGCAGCATGCGTTATCAGGCCGCAAAGTTCGTTCGTCGCAATCGCATTGCGTTACTCGCATCCTCGCTGCTCTTGCTTACACTTCTGGCGGGAGTTGGCGGCGTGTATTGGCAGGCGCGCGTCTCCAATCTTGAGCGGCGTCGTGCCGAGGCGCGCTCTGCCGATCTGCGCGAACTGAGCAACAGTCTCCTCTCTGAACTGGACGAGGCGCTCAAGGATATTCCGGGGACCACTGGCGCACAGACGCTGCTGGTGACGCGCGTGCTCGATCACCTGGATCGCATGGCGCATGACGCTAACGGCGATCGCGAGACCACGCTTGATCTGATCCACGCATACACCAACCTCGGCAACGTTCAAAGCAATACCTACTACCAGAATCTGGGAGACGCTCCGGGAGCATTGGCAAGCTTCGACAAGGCGCTTGCCCTGGCTTCGGGGCTTGCAGCCAGTCACCCGCAGGATCGAGAAGTCCTGCGGTCGTATGCGGCGGCACTTCAGGCCCGTGGCGAAACGCTTAGCAATGCCGGCGACGCGCAGGCTTCGGCGGAGTCTCTCAAGGCGGCGGTTCGCGTTTACGATCAGGTGGTCCAGCTTCCTGGCGTGACCACCGCACTCATCTTCGAGGCTGCTATCGCCTACGAGGTGCTTGGGAATGAGTCCGGCGAAGACGCAGGTTTGGGCGACCCAGCCGCGGCCGCTATTGCCTATCGCCGAGCCATCGACATGGACAACCTTGCTTTGCACATGGACCCGAATTTTATGCCGGTCCGGCGTGGCTTGCCCATCATGCACATGCACATCGGCAATCTCGTTCTTGAAACCGACCCGGCCAAGGCCCGTTCAGAGTTTCAGACTGCGCAGCAACTTTTCGACGCACTCCCCGCAGAACAACGCCAGAAGCGCGCGCAGATTCGGTTTGGGGCTCTGCTCGTCCGGAAGATCGCCGCAGCGGACGCGGAACTTGGTCAATACGATCTTGCCGCACCGCTCTTCTCGCAAGCGCTCGCGACCTACCAGCATCTCTCGGACACGGATGTGAAGGATGTGGGAGCGCTCGCCGACCTCTATCGAGTCCTCAACGATCAGGCCACCAGTTATGAATACGCCGCCGATCCGCTGCTTGCCGAACACGCCGGGCAGGGTCCTGAAGTCCGGCGACGCAACCTGCAGGCTGCCGCTGCTTCGCTTCAACAATGCGCTGCAACCATACACCGAATTTTCGAGATAGCTCCGTCCCAAGAAGAATGGAAGCCCACGCTAGCCAAGGTAGAGCTTCGCTTGAACGCTGCTCATATCGGTCTGGGATTGCCTCCCCTTAGCGTGGCTGAAATTTCGTCTGCTGTCGCTGAGACAGTAAAGGCAGCGGAAGGTCCGCACTCCGCTGCCAGCGACATCGACGACGCCGTCAACGCGCTGCTCTTGACCAAAGTGGCGGCGTTGCGAAACCCTTCGCTCGCGGTTCAACTGGCGGAGCGCGGAGTAGCTCTGACGCATCAGCAGGAGGCAAGCTATATGCTGCTGCTTGCTCGCGCCCAACGCGACAATCAGCAGACGGCAGCGGCGGCGGCAACGGCGACGCGCGGCCTCAAACTTCTTGCTGACCTTGTCTCTGGCCAAACGAGTTTCCGCCTCCGCAGGCTTCTGGAAAACCAGTTGCGTTTAGATTGACCCCAATGCCGCTGCGAAGCGAACGTACGCATCGAAATCCACACTGGGGGCTGAAAAGCCTGGAAGAGGTTCTCTTGTGAGCCAAAGCGCGTCGGTTAGGGCTCCCGCCGTAGCGTCCGGATAAATAACGTACGACATATTATGTGGGTGTGGCACCGAACATGCACCCAAGCTGGCAGATGCTCCTGACCTTCGCGGACGGACCGTCGACAAAGCTCACGGCATGATCGCGGCTGGTTTCCCGGCGTTCGGCGTGGCTCCCATCGGAAGCCCCCACGCGGATTGATCGGTCTTGTCGATGGCAAACAATACATAGCCGTAAGAGCTCAGTCTTCGCATTCCTTCGTTCGCTTTACCGTCGCGCTAAGCTATGTCTTTTAGAGCCAATAGAAATCTTGGATTAGCATCGTAAGGTGAGGATCACCACTATGGCAAAAGTTAGCTCAAAAATAGAAATGTCACGTCGGTCTTTGCTGTTTACGGCTGCAATGTCCGGGGCTCTGCACGCCTTCTCGCCCACGTTTGCATCAGGCCAATCAGCGCCCAAGGAGTCGGTTGCCGGAAGCACGCCCGGCAAGCTGAAAATTGCCGTATTTTCAAAGCATCTGCAATGGGTCAGCATCGCGGAAGCAGCAGCGATCGCAAAGGAGATTGGCTTCGATGGCATTGACCTGACAGTGCGTTCCGGCGGCCATGTTGAGCCGGCGCGTGTGCAGCAGGATCTGCCCGCGGCGGTGGAAGCGATCCACAAGGCGGGGCTAGAGATACCCATGATCACGACAGATATCAATTCCGCGACGATGCCCCACGCCGAGATCATTTTGAAAACCGCGGGCCAGCTGGGAATTGATCGGTATCGTTGGGGCGGCCTTAAGTATCAGCCGAATCAACCGATCGCAACACAACTCGAGAATCTTAAGCCAAAGATGCTGGCGTTGGCCGAGTTGAATCGCCAGGCACAGGTCTGCGGCATGTATCACACGCATTCGGGTCCCGGCATGATTGGCGCTTCCATCTGGGATGTGTGGCTTCTGTTCCGCGATCTCGATCCAAAGTGGATCGGCATCAACTACGACATAGGCCACGCCACGGTCGAAGGCGGATATGGTGGGTGGATCGCAAGCGCGAAGCTGGTGAAGGACTATATGCGCGGGATCTGTTTGAAAGATTTTCTGTGGGAACGGAATCCGAAGTTCGCGACCCATGCCGATTCCAACGACAAGTCGCTGGAGGGCGCGTACGTTCCCGGGTGGTGCGCTATCGGCGAAGGCATGGTCAACTTTCCGGGTTTCTTCGAGATCGTCAAAGCGAATTCCTTTTCAGGGCCAGTCCAGTTGCATTTCGAATATCCGGGGTTGGGTGGAGCGGAGGACGGTCATAAGACGCTCACGATTCCGCGCAAACAGGTCATTGATACGATGCGAACGGACCTGAATGCGGTTCGCGGATACATGAAGAAACAATCGCTCATCTAGCCCACTTGGCAAGGTGCCGGTCACGCAGCGCTGTAGCGTTACCGCTTGACATCCTCTGCACTTACGTCAAGCGATTCGGTCAGAAAGGAAAATGAATACAACGAGGATCTGGAACAAATGTGCGCTGGATGATGCTGGGTATGGCGTTTCTGGCGGCCGTGATTAACTACCTCGACCGTCAGACATTGTCCGTGTTGGCCCATGGATGATTGTGTGGTTGATCGCCTACCGAACTCCTCCCCTGCGCCAGGAGAGATTGACGATGCTTCGACCTCTGCCAACAGGGAAGGGCGTCCATCGATCACACCCGTGAAATTCTCAAGGTCATGGCTGGCGAAGTAATCGCCGTCACCTTCCTTGGAAGGCTTCGATCTTCGTGGCGAGAAAGTATGAAGCGCTGATCGCCCGGATCTCATTGGAAAAATCAGTATGTCTGACACACATAGGACTTGTTTGACGCGTTCTGAGCAGGAGTCCTTACTATGAAGTCCAAGTCCGTCCTGCATTGCACTCATTTCGCCTCACTCTTTCGTGTTTTGCTGTTCGTCCCTGTGGTCATTCCTCTCCTCGTGAGCGGGAGCCTGGCCCAGCACGTATCGTCCAAGGCGAATAGCTTGAGTGGCGCTCCGACCGAAGCTCAAATCTGGCATCTCAAGCGAGAAGAGCGTTCTGCGCCCCTCACCGACTGGCAAACTCATCAGTCGCGTAACTTCAAAATGATGAGCATGCTCCTACCTGCGGGGTGGCAACTCGAGGTACGCCCCGGTCCGAACTTCGCAACCATTGACTGCGCCGATAACTCGGGCCGCATCGTTGTGTCGGCTGCAAGTCCGGACAAAAGTGTCGGCCTCGTGGTGCTTCCCGCCGACGCTACCATGGACTCGAACAGCCAGGCATTCTTACAGCGGAAGCAGACCATTTTTCGCGATTTCAAGCGAGCGTTCCATTGCACCATCGCGCGGCCGGAGAGCTTGGTAACGGCACTGTCGGAGGGCGCTGCGAAGATCGCGCCGGGGACGCATGCCGTGGGACAGGTGGAGCCCGTGCCGGGTCTTAGCGCCGAGATTCCTCAGATCGTTGACGGTGCTAACCAGCGTGGGGGACCGCATATGACGGCGGAGGCAGGGCGCCTTAGGCTGGTGGGATCGTTCGAAGACAAACCAGTAGAGATGTGGCTGGTCGCGCTCGCAACTCACCGCACGGAAGTTGTCGAGGGCGGCACTGTGACCTACAACGATCTCCCGCTTGCGGCACTGGTCTATGCACCACCCGGGCAACTGGAGCGGAACGATAAGCTGCTCATGACGGTGCTCTCTTCCATACAGATCGACCCGGAATGGACCCGCAATGCGCAGAACTTCGTAGCGGCGTCGTACGAGAAGATTAATGGTGCCTATGCCCAGGTGAACAAGATTCATCAGCAGATGGCGCAGGATGACGCCAACGCGGCGGCGCAACAGGCCGCAATTAGAAACGATACGGCCAACTACCGCAGCAACGTCATGTCGAACGTAGCGCGCAACCGCTCTGCTGCACTTGACCATAGCTCACAGCAGTTTGCTCTTTATATGGGAGATCAGGCGATCTACAAGGACCCGTCCACCGGCCAACGCCTGCAGATGTCCAGCGGCTACGACCATGTATGGGCTTCCTCGACAGGGAACACCGATGATTTCATCCTGACAAATTCCGCTTCCTACGACCCCAACGGTCGCGCAGGAAGCTCGGGCTGGACACAAATGCAACTACAGCATTAATGTGGGCGCAGTAGACGCCAGAACTTCAGCCTGACGAATTAGTGAACTGTAAACCAGACCATCGATTAGGATTACCGCTGTGCGGAGGTCCTGTGTCGACACCTGGTGAAATTACTATGCTGCTTCGTGATTGGGGCGGTGGCGACGCGGCTGCTACTGAGTTGTTGTTTGAGATGGTGTATCCGCAGCTGCGGCGGATTGCGGGTGCGATCTTTCAGGGCGAACGACCTGAGAACGTGCTGCAACCTACGAGTGTCGTCAACGAGCTTTTTCTCAAGCTGGTTCGTCAACGCAGCCTTCGGTTTGAGGACCGAGAGCACTTCTACAGCCTTTCGGCCCGTCTTATGCGTCGTGTTCTGGTCGACCATGCGCGCTCCGAGCGGCGATTGAAGCGGTCCGGTGGAACGCCGGTGGTGCTGCATGACGATCTTGCCAGCATCGACTACTCCCCGGAGGCAGCGATTGATCTTGATCGCATCCTTGAGGAGTTAGAGAAGATCGACGCGAGAAAGTGCCGCATGGTCGAACTGCGATTCTTCATGGGCTTCAGCGCTGAAGAGACGGCGGACCTGCTCGGCACATCGAAGGCGACAGTGGACCGCGACCTGCGGTTTGTGCGTGTGTGGCTCATGGACCGCCTGCGTAAAACCGAATGATTGTCCCCTCAGCTGACACAAAGAGAACAGAATGAGCGCGTACCTAGAGAGGGAACTGCATGCCACTGGATGAGGAATATTGGGAGCAGTTGCAGGTGCTCTTCCACATGGCGGAACATACCCCGGATGCCGCACTGGACGCGGTTCTGCTGGAGGCGTGCGATAATCCCGAATTGCGTAAGCGGGCGGCAGCGCTGATCCGCTCGGCCAGAGAGCAGAACGTGCCCGCGGCACGCGTCATACGTCCTGCCGCCAGCGGGAAGATAGGTCCGTACACCATTCTGCGACACCTGGGATCGGGTGGCATCGGCTCGGTGTACCTGGTTGAGCGCACGACGGCGGGCGCGGTACAAAAGTCTGCGCTCAAGGTCTTGATGCGCAGCGCTGCGGGACCGTTCTTTGTTGAGCGTTTCGAGCGTGAGCAGCACATTCTTGCTTCGCTGGACCATCCGAACATTACGCGCCTCCTGGATGCAGGAATTTCTGATGAGGGCGAGCCATACCTGACGATGGAATATGTCGATGGGTCGCACCTGGATGTCTACTGCGACGATCGGTCTCTGGGCATTCGCGAGCGGCTGCAACTCTTCCTGCGGGTGTGCGAGGCGGTGGCGTACGCCCACCGGAGCCTGGTGGTACACCTCGACTTGAAGCCGTCGAACATTCTGGTGACAGAGGCCGGTGGCATCGTCAAGCTACTGGATTTTGGAACATCCAAACTCATCCAGCCCGACAGCCTGCTGACGACAACGGTGATGGCGACGCCCGCCTATGCCAGTCCGGAGCAACTGCGCAACGAACCGGTGACCACGGTGTGCGACGTATACGCTCTGGGCGCGATCCTCTTCGAACTGCTCTCCGGGCGGCGGCCGAATCAGGACAGCTCGGTCGCCGCGATGATCGAGCGATCGATGAAGGAACTGCCGCCGGAGTCGGTGACAGCCGCTGTTACTGCGGCTGCTGCGGGACATCGCGGACTGACGGAGACGCGCCTTCGCAGTGTACTCACCGGAGACCTCGCCACCATCGTAGCCAAGTGCATTACGCCACGCCCTAAAGACCGCTATGTAACGGTAGAGGCACTTATCTCCGACGTGCAACGGTATCTCGCGGGTCGGCCGATTCTGGCGCGACCCCAGACGACAACATACCGGCTCAGTAAGTTTGTGCGGCGGAATCGGGCGGCAGTGACCAGTGTCAGCATCATGGTCTGTTGTCTGCTTGTAGTGGCGGGCTATGCTGCCTGGAGACAACAGCAGGCGTATCGCGAGGGACAGCGGGCCTTGCAGATGCAGACGTTCATGAACAGTCTTTTTCGCCTCGCAAATTCAAAGTACACCGGCAAGCCGGCGGTAACAATTCCGGAGTATCTGAGACTTGGCGTAACGGTGCTTCCGGATTTTATCCGCAATCAAAACGACCGGCGCGGCGCACAGCTCAGCCTCGCGGAGTCGATGTATCAAAACGGGGATACCAAAGACGCTCTACCTGTCTTTTACGAAGTGATCGCAAGTGCGAAAGCAACTGGAGATCTCAATTCAGAGGTTGAAGCGGAAGCCTATGCGGGGGATATCACGAATGAGATCGGAGACAAAAGTAGCAGCCGAAGGCTCACAGCGGATGCGCTTGCGCTGTCGAGCCGGTCTGAAGTCACCCCTGTAGCGCGGGTTTGGGCGAAGGTGTACTACGCCTCAAACCGGGAGGATGATGGCTCGCGTTCGGAGGAAAATATTGCACTCCTGCAATCTGCGGTGGCAGAGAGCAGGCGACGGCTTCCCGAGCGCCAGACCGCGCTGGTGCTAGCAAAGCTGGCTGGATATTTGGAGCAAAGAGGAAGACTGAACGATGCGGCGCCAATTTTGCAGCAGGCAATCGCCATCTTTGGGCGGGAGCCTTATGCCGTTTGCGACGAAGCTGAAAGTAACGGCGATCTGGCCTTCGTCAAGGGCGCGATGGGAGATCAGCAGGGGAGTGTCCAGATCTTCGGCCGTGCATACGATGGATTGAAGTCATGTTCTGGGCCTGATACGAGGCCTACTCTCATGATGCAGGCTCACCTTGCCAGCGCGATGTTGAAGAATCATCAGGCGGATGCCGTTGTCCCGATGCTTGAGGCATCCATGCCCGCGTGGCGACATTTGTCGGGGGATAGCCCAGACCTATCCAACCCCCTGATCTTCCTGGCGCGGGCCTATCTGGCGAAGGGTGATTTCCCCCGAGCGGAGGCGACGGCGGCAGAGACGGTTCGGGTTCAGTCCGGAAAGATCTCCGAGAAGACATACAGGATGGGCGTGTCGCAGCTTGTCTGGGCACAGGCGCTGTCCGCGGAGAACCGCCCTCAGGAAGCGCTTACGCATTGCCGACTGGCTATTGTCGGCCTCTCGGCGAGCCCGGCGCTTACGGCTGGCCAGAAGCAGGCCAATGCAGACGCACAGAAGCTTCTTGAAAAATTGCAGACGTCCTTTGCAACGCACCAGTGATACCTTTCGAGCCTTATTTTTTAAACGTGACACGGTTTCTCATTGGTTGGCGCGTTCCGTAGCAGGAGCCCCACCATGACCTTGAAGTCAACGAACCGTTTCGTTTGCCTTGCTACCTTTCTCCTCGCGATTGCAAGCGTTGCCTCTGCCAGCACGTCCAACCCGCCGGCTACGCCTGCGACACCAAAGAAGGCCGTAGCCTACGGCAAGCTGCCGATGCAGTTTGAATTGAACCAAGGGCAGGCGGACCCTCGCGTGAAGATGCTGGCGCACGGGCAGGGATACAACATTCTCCTGCAGCCAACGGCTGCGACCTTCGACCTGCGCAAGACTGCGAAGGCTGGCGTGCAGCACGAGACCGTACGCATGGCCTTCGCGGGTGCGAGCGACCAGGCAGCCCTGACGGCGGAACAACCGCTGCCCGGCTACGTGAATTACATGCGCGGCTCCGATCGTTCGAAGTGGCAGACGGGCGTCGCTACCTTCGCGCGGGCCCGCGTAGCCGCGATTTATCCAGGCGTCGATGTGGTGTATTACGGCACCGGAAGGCAGCTTGAGTTTGATTTAGAGGTGAAGCCCGGAGCCAACCCCAACGCCATCCGCCTTACGATGACTGGTGCCAAACCCGTGCTGAAAGGCAATGGGGAGCTCGTGCTCGCCACAGCGGCCGGCGTGCGCTCTGACGATGTGCTTCTCAGAAAACCCGTCCTCTACCAGATGGCCGGCGACCGGCGTGATCCTGTTGAAGGCGCTTTCACCGTCGCCGCGAATGGCGAAGTTGGATTTCGAGTCGGTTCTTATGACCACACACGCGAGCTTGTGATCGACCCGATCATTAGTTACGCCAGCTATTTCGGTGGTAGCGGAGACGATACGATCTATGGGACGGCCTCGAACAGCAGCAATCAGCTATATGCGGTTGGAGCGACGAAGTCAGTCGACCTGCCGGGAACGACTGGGGAGTACCAAGCGGCGAATACGGCCAACCTCTTCAACAATAACTATCCCAGTGCGTTTGTCACAAAGTTCTCTGCGGACGGAACAGCAGTCCTTTGGACGACGTATCTCGGCGGCACTGCGGGCGATACGAGGGGCGAAGCTATCGCAGTGAGCGCTGCGGATCAGGCATACATCACTGGCTTTACGCAAGGTACGGTAAGCGGTTTTCCGATCACGTCGAATGCAGTTCAACCGCTGGGCTGCCCAGGGGGCGCGAACTCAACGGGCTACGGCCCTGTCAATGAAGAAATCTCGACCGGTTGTGGCGGCGAGGTGTTTGTCAGCCGTTTCAGCTCCGATGGTAAGACGCTTTTGTATTCGACCTACCTTGGTGGAGCGAGCAACTATCAGGATGTTGGCCAGGCGATTGCGTTGGATGCTGCGAACAATATCTACGTGGCCGGTTATGCGAACTCGACAGGTTATGAGTATGCGGTGAGTTCGAATTTGAGCGACCAACCGAGCTGGCCGGTAAATCAGCATGGCGTGAATGCATTCGGTGGCTCGGCTTATCCGACAACTCCGAACGCCTACATGACGGCCTATGCAGTGACGAAGGCAACGGCGATTGCGAATGGCCCTGATCCAAATGGCAATCTGGGTGCGCTCAGCATTCAGATGGCGTTTGTTACGGAGATCAGCGCGGATGGCTCGACGCTTGTTTATTCAAGCGCGATTGGCGGAGCAAATGTCGGGGGATGCGGCAACGGCAACTGCACGACCTTTGCCACGAGCGTTGCACCAGGTAAGAACGGTCTCATCTATGTGGGAGGCGTTACGTCGTCTGCTAATTTTCCAGTGACAGCGAACGCATTTGCGCCCACGTGCAACACGGGAAACACTTCGGCCGCTGCCGGAGGCGTTTGCTATCCGACCGGCTGGCTCGCGGCGTTCGATACAACCAAGAGCGGAACGGCATCGCTCGCATTCTCAACTTACATCACGGGTTCGACGGCAGGCACGGACAGCAACGGCAACATCATCATGCCGACTTCCCACGTGAATTCCGTGGCTGCTGACGCCTCCGGTAACGTAGTAGCAACGGGCGACGTGAATGCGAACAATTTCCCGACGACGAGCGGCTCCTACCAGCCAGCCTGCTTTACACACGGTGATGGTAACGGTGATTCGAACGTCTGTGGCAATGGCTTCGTTGCGAAGCTGACACCAACTGGCAACACCGTGTGGTCAACTTACGTCCACGGTACCGCTGCTGGTGGTGGCGTATCTGGGCAGGGCGTCACACTTGATGCGGCTGGGAACGTCTACATCGTTGGTGTGTCCACTGATCCCAGTTTTGCATTGGTAAACCCGATCGTTAGTTCTCCAGCCGGACAGGATGCGCTGCTGCTGGAGTTCAACCCGACGGCTTCGCAGCTATTGATGGGAACCTATCTCGGCGCGGGCGGCGGCATCTCCCTTGATAACAACTCACTGCACCTGGATAGCAATCTGAATGCTTACTTCAGCGGCAATCAGGGCGTGAATCCCTATGGTGGCACCTCTCTCCCAGTAACCCAAGGCGCCTTCAGTTCGACGATTCACGGCAACTCGGACGGCTTTGTGGCGAAGATGATCACGCAGCAACAACCGAGTGCGACGGCATTAACGGTGTCGCCGGCGGCGACTGCCAAGCCAACCGATACCGTAACGCTTACAGCCACTGTTACCACCGGTTCCACGCTCACCGGCAGCAGCCTGCCAACAGGAACTGTTAACTTCCTCAACGGCACGACTGCTGTGGGCACAGGCACGCTCAACGCCCAGGGAGTTGCAACGTATAGCGGCACACTCGGGTCTGGCGCGTACAACATCACGGCTAGCTATGCTGGCGATGCTGGCTTCAACGGCTCTGTCTCCTCCGTTGCTCCCACATTGACGGTGACCTCTGCTGCGACGACCGCGACAACGCTCATCGTCGTACCAGCAAACGTTACTTATGGAACGGCAGCGACACTTACGGCGACTGTGATGGCAGGCAACTCGCCCGCGACCTCCGGAACCGTCACGTTCAGCGCTGGTAGTGTGTCGCTGGGTTCGGCCAACATCAACGCCAGCGGCATAGCAACGCTCGCCGTCACACCGGCTGTTGGCGTTTACTCCGTGGTGGCCCTCTACGCGGGTACAGGTCCCACAGGCGTTGCACCGAGTACAAGCGCTGGTGCGTTGCTTACGGTGACGAAGGCGGCAACTTCCACCGCGCTAACCTCCTCGCTGGCGAACGCGGGAACCGGCGCGAACATAACTTTGACTGCAACTGTCTCCACGGCAACTGCAGGAGTCACTCTCCCCAGTGGAACGGTTACCTTTCTAAGTGGAACCACGTCACTCGGAACGGGAACGGTTGGCACGGGCGGCAAGGCGACGTTGGTTACCTCATTCAGCGCGGCCAATACTTATAGCTTGACAGCCGTCTATGCGGGCGACACCAACTACACCGGAAGCACCTCGCCCACACTATCGCAGGGTGTGGGGACCACGAGCTTCACCGTTCTAGCCAGCCCGGCGAGTCTAACGATTGCGCGCGGATCCAGTGGAACGACTACGCTGACGTTTACGCCGATAGGCGGCTACAGCGGTGTTGTATCGCTTGCCTGCGGAACGCTGCCATCCAAAGTCACCTGCACCTTCTCACCGACCTCGGTAACTCTGGCGGGCTCTCCGTTGACGTCGACACTCACGATAGACACTGGTAGTCTGACCGCAAAGCTTACGACGCCAACGCTGAAGAAGGCTGGCCAGAGTGAGGTGTTCTCGGCGTCAACGGCTTTGTTACCTGCGATGCTACTTGGACTGCTGCTTTCCTTTCGACGGAGAGAGTTTAAGAAGTGGACTGGTTTGACAGTGCTTTTCCTGGTGACATCTCTGGGCGCCCTGACGGGTCTGACGGCCGGCTGTGGTAGTAGCTCGTCGCAAAGCAATGGAGCAAACGCAACACCCGTCGGGTCCTATACGATTCCCGTCAGCGTCACCGGACCGCAGGGTGCCGTACAAACGGTTTCACTCTCTGTGATCGTGCAGTAAGTCGCTAGAAGGGCGCTGGGCCGCCTCGACGGCGGCCCAGCAAGAGCTGTCCTCATCGCATTGTTTCGCATGTCACGTTTATTGATGAGAACGAATCCCGGCTGAAGACGAAGGAGTAAGGCCGTGAAGAAACGTGCCCAGCGCGCGCCCTGCTGTCCGTGTGGGCGCACGGACATGCTGGCGCCTGGGCTCAGTGCAACTTGTTATACCCTCAAACGGCAGGATGAGGAGTATTTCGGTAGTCTGCGTAAAAAGGTTTTGGAGTGAAATAGATACGCCTGCCGCGCCTGTAGTGGCTCGGGCCATGACAAACGCTCCATCGTCGTCCATCACCGTGTACCGGGGAAGTCGCTGCTGCCTCTGATGATCACGTTGTTGTCCTGGTTGTCACGCCAAAGTGCATTGTACAAAAGCCATCCTGTCGCAGATCCCTTTGCTCTTGTTGGAACTATGGCGCGAGCAACGTCCGCAGGGATGAGCAAACAAGTTTGGGCTTGACGGTGAAAAGACAAAGACTGGTTAGGGGAAGCCTGTTCTAAGAACGAGAGCCACACCTGAAGAATTGGGTGCGCGCGTGAAGGACATTGTTCTGCAAATAGGTCGCTTTACCAGGCCGCAAACGTCTTGTATCTCAGCTACTTGGGATAGCGAATATGGTTCTGAAACTCAATACATCACACACGACTAAGCAGCATGGAGCCAGAAGGTATGAATTTCATCTGAAATAAAATTTCTATTGACAGTCCTTCACATCTCATAGTCAGATGACTTGCAAAGCTGGGTGCAATTCACCTACGGCTAAGCAAATTTTAAAATCTCTCATTTGGGAAATTATTAGCTTTTGGAGCAGTTAAAATATGAAGCCCACTCTCGCTGGAGTCAGAAATAAGTTGCGCGCATTTCCGGGAGCATATGCGCTCCGAAGTTCGTGGGTTGCTGTCGGGTTCATGCTTGCTGCCTGTCTGCCCATTATCGGCCAGGTAACAACTGGATCTATTGTTGGCGTGGTTTATGATCCGAGTGGTGCCGTGATTGACAATTGCGCGGTAATGGCGACAGATATAGAAACCGGTGCTATACGCGAGGTCCAAACCAACGAGTCCGGTTACTATGTAATTCCATCACTTACTCCGCATCCTTATAAGCTGACAGCAACTATCACGGGTTTTGCGGTAACGACCACTCAGATCACGGTGACATTAGGCCAGACAGCGCACTTCGACTTTCACCTCACAGCAAGCGCGGTCAGTCAGAACGTTCAGGTCACCGCCTTCGCCAGCGCTTTGGAATTGAACACTTCCAGCCATCAGGTCGATTCTCTTATATCCAGCCGAAGCATCGAGAACCTCCCGGCAGCTGGCAGAGATGTCTTCCAAACCTTGCAGTCGTTACCCAACGTCTCTCCCTTTCAAAACGCTGCTGGCCCTGTCAGCAATTTCAGAACCGCGACCAATAGCGTAACAATTGGAGGATCTGCGGCGGGGACGACCAGCTATCTTCAGGATGGTGTGACCAATATCGCCATGTTGACGAAGACCGCCAATTTCCAGCCTCCAATTGAAGCGACCCAAGAGGTCTCGATCATCCAGAACGGAGCGTCAGCACGATTCGACGAACCAAGCGTCGTCAACGTGATCACTAAAAGCGGAACTAACAGGTTCCACGGGAGAGTATATGACTACTTTCAAAACGACGCGTTGAATACTATAGGCTACTTCAAAAAACCGAAACCACCCCTGCGCTATAACCAATTTGGGGCAAATATCGGTGGTCCTATATTAAAGAATAAGCTTTTCTTTTTCTTCGATTACGCAGGTTTGCGAAACACCACAGGGACCACTCTCTATGCGGTTGTTCCCACACCTGCGGAACGGAAGGGCGATTTCTCTCAAGATGCGTTCACCATCTACGATCCGGCAACTTACAACCAGCAAGCAGGCACCATTGCAGCATTTCCAGGTAACATCATCCCATCTGGACGAATCAGCAACTTTGCTAACCAGTACATGGCGTACTTCCCTCTACCGACGGGCAGTTCCGTTGCTGGCAATAATTTTCAGCAAAATGTATCTAACACCAACACCCACAACTCCTACCTTGGTCGGCTCGACTACACCATCGGTTCACAGGATTCTCTTTATGGAGCGTATGAGAGTACAAACCCAAGCATATTGAACCCGAGTTTTAGTGCCAGTCCTATTTTCACCTACGTCAACACTCAAACGGCTAAAAATGCATTTTCGCAGGAAACGCACACATTCAATTCGAGCACCATTAACATTGCACGCTTCGCTTATAACGAAAGTAATATCAACTATGCTTTTACTGGAAAAGACAATTACGTCAAACTTTTCGGACTACAAAATCTAAACCCTCAACCGAACCAATTCCAGCCTCCACAGGTTTCGCTTAATCGACACACCGGCTTGGGCAACGCTGCCAGCCCTCAGGGTGCACTTCAGAGGCTCTTTGAGTTTTCGGATGAGGTCAATTTAACTCGCGGAAAGCATAATGTTTATGCGGGTGTAGGGCTAAATAAGCTGAACATGGACGGTTATTGGGGGATTTGGAACAACGGCCAATATACCTTCAATGGACAATTTACCTCCAATCACGCAACGAAGTTGATTGGCGGCAGCGATCTGGCTGATCTCCTACTTGGCTTTCCATCCAGCGCAGAGGGAGGAACTGGCGTAACTGCGGCAAAGTTCCGCCAATGGAATGTCTTTCCATACATCCAAGACGACTGGCGAATTAGCAGTAAGCTGACATTGAATCTCGGCCTTCGTTATGACTACTACGGAGCCCCTGCAGACGCGGACGGTCACTCGAACATTTACGACTTACCAACAAACACGAACCACCCCGGCACGTACCATCAGCAATACCTTAACTTTGCACCTCGCGCCGGATTCGCATATGCCGTCGGCGGCGCCATCGCAGTGCATGGCGGATACGGGATTTATTACTCGCCGTTTCAATACAATCAACTGCAGTTTATGATGATCAATCAGCCGAATTTCAATTTGCAGCTGAACACCTACTCGCTCGCTTCTCCTACACCTGTAACAAATACTTTTGTTGCCAATCCGACGCTGAGTGCACAAGCCCCCTTCACGATCCAACTGGATATAAAGACGCCGTATGTCCAGCAGTGGAATCTCGCGATCCAGCGAAGCATCGGGCCTCAATGGCTGGCGACAATCGCATACCTTGGAAACAAGTCGACTCACCTTCAGATCAGACAAAACCCCAATCAGGCTTCACTCCCCACAGATCCGGCTAACCCCTCTCCAATTCAGAGTCGCCGCCCCTACTCCTACGTGGGAGATGTTTTCCAGATATCCGGGATTGGATATGGAAACTACAACAGTCTGGTAGCTGAGTTAAAAAGAAACTTCTCGAATGGACTATCTCTATCTGCAAATTATGTGCGTTCGAAATCGCTGGACGCATTGAATAACGGAGCAGCGACCCCTCAATATGGACCAAACGTACAAGCTGAATATGGGTTGTCCGATTTCAACGCAAACAACGTCTTTAAAACCAGTGGAATCTATCAACTTCCCTTTGGAACTGGCCGTCGCTTTCTAGGTCAAAATAATATTTTCAATAACCAGGTTATTGGAGGGTGGCAATTCAGCGGAATACTAACGATTCAAAGTGGGCTGCCGTTTACTGTTACCGCAAATGATCTCTCCAACACAGGCGGGTACCATTCACAACGCGCAAATCAGGTTTGTAATGGGAATCGCCCGGATGGGCAGTCTATAAATTATTGGTTCAACACCAGCTGCTATCTCCAAACTGGAGTAGGTCAGTTTGGGAATCAGAGACGAGACACCTTAATCGGTCCGCGAACGACTAACCTGGACATGTCCTTCTTCAAGAGCTTTGCATTGCCTGAAGATACGTCTTTGCAGTTTCGGACTGATCTTTTTGATTCCCTGAATCACCCTTTGCTGGGAAGTCCGAATGCGAGTGTCACAAGCGCTTCTTATGGGCAAATTACAAATATTACGGGAAACAGGATAGTTCAGCTTGCTCTCAAGTTCATTTATTGAGGCAGAAAGCATTATCACTGTTGATCGAGCACTGATTCTAAGGAGACTTCTGATGTTTACAAGAAGACAGGTATTGGGAACTGGAGCAGGAATGGTCGCTGCTTCGCTCGTGCGGTCGCGTGTGGCCTATGCTCGCGATAGGAAACCGAACCTTCTCTATATCCTCGCGGATGATCATGCGGGATATGTGTTGGGAGCAGATGGGAACCTGAGCGCGCACACTCCTAATCTCGATCGGCTGGCGGCGGAGGGCACGCGCTTTGCCCGCAACTACTGCAACGCGCCAGTATGCACCCCTTCGCGGCAGTCATTTTTTACCAGCCAGTTGCCACATTCGTCTGGTGTGACGGTGCTGACGACCCCGCTGGCGGAGGAAAAGCCAACAATCGCAAAGCAACTGCTAGCTAGTGGATATGAGCCGGCCATCTTCGGAAAGATGCACTTCAACGTGCCGGGAAGGCCCGGGCTGCACGGCTTCAGTATTGCGTGCACAGAGGATGTCACGCATCGTGAATGGTCATCGGAAGTTGGATCATGGCCTGAGTATGCGGGCATTCCTACCAAGCCAAAACAATGGCGGCCGTTTCGGGATCCGGCGCGGATCTGGCTGGATGCGGATAAGCTTCCTTTCGATCGTGACTACGAACATATGGAGGGAACCTGGATCGCCAGGCGAGCGACGAAATATATCCGCGAGCACAAAGATGATCCGTTCGCACTTTGGGTCAGCTTTAAGTCTCCGCACTCGCCATTTGACTTCCCCATTGACGATCGTAGCCGCTATGATCCGAAGAACTTTCCTGTCCCGGAAGTAGGACCGAATGACTTCAATCAGATTCCTCTGATCTTCCGCGACCTCACGTCGACAGACAAACAGGGGATCATCGCCTCGTACTACACGGCAGTATCCTTTCTCGACCGCAACATAGGTGAGGTGCTAGAGGCCCTGAAAGCGGCAAACCTGGACAATGACACGCTTGTAATTTACATGTCGGATCACGGGTACTCGCTTGGTCAGCATGGACGCTTCGAAAAACATGTCTGCTACGAGCCCGCGCTGCGCGTGCCGTTAATGTTTCGCTGGCCAGGCCATGTCGGGTCGGGAAAAGTAATTAAAGAGTTCACGGAGTCGATCGACGTTCCACCTACATTGATGGAAATGCTCGGCGCGGAACCATTTGCAGTGAATCACGGCCGCAGCCTCGCAACATATCTTAAGACGGGACGCGATCCAAGCCCGCGGCAATCAATTTTTTCAGAGTATCTGGAAAATGAAGAGGCTTGTGTGAAGACAGACCGCTGGAAGGTCATTCACTGTAGCGGCAGGCGACTGCGCAAGGATGGTTATCTTACAGCAGATCCGCTACCAGGCCGTTATGTGCAGCTCTTCGATCAACATTCCGACCCAGGTGAATTTGTGAATGTCGCAGAAAAGCATCCCGAGATCGTTCAAAGGTTTTCGGAGGAAATGTTACAGATCTTTCGCAAAACGCATCCCGATGCGAATGCCGAGCCTTCCGGGTTGAATGACGGTTCGGCGATAGATTGGTATTTGCGGCCAAGGGATGCCACGCCAAGTCCAGCTTTCAGTTGCTAGCTTTTGTGTACGGCCTTGGAAGAACGCAGGCGCTGCATCGGGGTCCCGTCAGAATTAGGACATAAAGCTCGTTTACGTAAGTGCTTGGTAATTCACTCAGCAACTTACATCGGCCCTGAAGTGGGGAAGGCGCAGCACGCTTCGGCGTGCTACTAACTGTGGTCTCAACAGCAAACCTAGCCTGCGCAGCTTGGCAGAGGGTCTGTATAGTTACTTTGCATCATTCGCCAGTTAAAGTTGGTAACTCAGCCTCAGAAGGTGGTGAAAAATGATTCAGCCCGAAGCATCCCCGTTATCTGTCACAAATCACAGAATCGAAAACCCCGAAGCGCACGCATCGGGAGTGTCGTGGTCCGCCGTCATCGCCGGTGCCTTTGTTACCGCTGCCCTGTACCTCATCCTATTGTCTCTGGGAGCGGGACTTGGACTCTCATCCGTTTCTGTCTGGTCGAACGTTGGAGTTTCTGCGGCAACACTCGGAACAGCATCGATCTTATGGCTGATCTTGGTTGAAATCGTTAGTTCTTCAATGGGAGGCTATTTGGCTGGCCGCTTACGAACGAAATGGACGGTCCTCCACGGGGACGAGGTCTACTTTCGTGACACGGCTCATGGATTCTTAGCTTGGTCCGTAGCCCTAGTCGTGACAGCTGCGCTACTGGGATCGGCAGCAGCCGCAATGATTGGTTCGCCAGCGCCCTCAG